>JBEANZ010000250.1:0-7534 GCA_041165185.1 Verrucomicrobiota bacterium
GGGAGAAGGTGGCCGCGGAAAACGTAGGGGAAAGTCGTCGTCGTGCCCGTGAACGAGAGGCCCGTGGGATTGTAGGGGTTCGTCGCGGGCAGCGTGATGCCGGCGAGCGAGTTGGTGTAGCCGTAAGGCTGCAACTCGTAGTGCGTGAGGCTGCGGCTGTAGAGGAGGTTGGCGAAGGCGGTCACGTGCGGGTTGATCACCTTTTGGAGGCTGGCGTAGCCGCCGCCACTCTCGCTCGACGGGTAGAGCTGCGTGACGTTGGCGAAGTCCTGGCGGTTGTCGTTGGTAAACGCGGCCGTCGACGTGCCGACGTAGGTGAAGCTGGCCTTGGTGGGATTGGCCACGCCGTTCGGCCCCTGCACGATGTAGAAACCCGCCGCCGTCCCGAGGCCCGACGCCACCGCCTGCGCGGCCGTCAATGAGAGGTAGGACGGGTGGTAGATCGTGCTGTTCATGTTGATGCCCTTCTGGCCGAGGTAACGGTAGTCCGTTGTCGTGACGCCGTAGTCCTTCAGGAAGCTGGAGTGGCGGGACTGCACGGTGAAACCGGCGGCGATTTCCCAACCGTCCTTCGCAAAGCCGGTGAAGACGCTGACGGTCTTGCGGAGTGTGTCGTGTCGCAGGGTGTTCGCGAGGGTGACGTCGACCGAGGAGCCCTGGTAGTCTTTCTTGAGGATGATGTTGATGACGCCCGTGATCGCGTCGGAGCCGTAGATGGCGGAGGCGCCGTCCTTCAAATATTCGATGCGGTCGATGGCGGCGGAGGGGATGCTGTTGAAATTGAAAACGGTCTGGGGCGTCCCGTTGGCGCTGTTGGTGAGCGCGTAAGGGACGGCGCGGCGGCCGTTGACGAGGGTGAGCACGCGATTGGAGCCGAGGCCGCGGGGATTGATCGTGGCGGCGCCGGTGATGAAACTGCCCGTCGTGAACTCGGAGACGCCGGTGGAATTGTTGTAGGGCAGGCTCTGCATGAACTCGCCGAACGTGGCGTAGCCCTTCTCTTCGATGGTGGCCGAGGTGAACGTGACGACCGGCGATACGGTTTCGTAATCGAGGCGCTTCACGCGCGAGCCCGTGACCTCGAAGGCCTCGAGTTTCGCGGGCGCGGCGGCGGTGGACGCGGCGGGCGTGGCGGCGGGCGTGACTTCCTGGGCGGAGAGCGCGCCCGCGAGGAGCGCGGCGGCGAGGGCGAGACGGGCGGCCGACAACACGGCGGCGGGACGAAGGGTCTTCTTCATGGTGTGCAGGGAACAGCGACGGACGGTTTGGTGTGCGCGCCGATGGTTGTGCAGCCGACGCAGGAAACGGACGCGCCCTTCAAACGCCGCGTCGCGCGCGCTGGCAACGGCAATTTCGGCGCGCGACGACGGGCTGCCCGTTCGATCGAGCCCGGCGGGGTCGGCGACCCCGCCCTACAACGCGCCCCGCTCTCGCTCAGAACGCCCGCCGCACGCTCACGTAGCCGAAGCGGCCGCCGGGGCGGCCGATGAAACCCTGGTTGTAGCCGACGTTCGAATTCTCCAACGGCGGATCGCGGTCGAGGATGTTCTCGAGGCCGAACGTCACCCGCGTGTCGCCGAGCTTGGAGCCTTTCGGGAACGCGTAGCTGAGCGTGCCGCCAACCGTGTAGTAGCGGCCGACCTCCCAGCCATCGAGGCGGAGGCTCCGGTAGCGGTGGATGTAGTTCATCGCGAGGCTCGCGCCCCACGTGCGGCGCTGCCACGCGACGGACGACTGGCTGCGGTAGCGCGGGATGCTGCGGCCGACGCTCTGGACCACGGCGTCGTTTTGAAAACGACGCGAGGCGTAGAACGCGTTGTAGGTCCAGGTGCTCGCGAGGTTGAACTGGCCATAGCCCGCCGTGCGCACGCGGTAGCGCAGGCCGTAGTCGTAGAAACGAATGAGCTGCTGCGAGAGGTTGACCGCCGAGTCGGTAAGGTAGCGGATGCGACCGGGCACGGTGACGGTCTCGCCGGGGCGCACGGGCGTCGACGCCCCGCCCGCGCCGGAGAGGATGAGGATGTTGGCGTTGGTGGTATTGGTGTAGGTCTCGGACTGCGGATCACGGACGACGAGGTCGCCGGTGCTGGTGAGCTCGTTCTGACGGATGACGGTCGTGCCGAGGCCGGAGGTGATGCGGTTTTTCTGCTCGATGATGCCGTGCGTGAAATCGATCGAGAGGCCGTTGAGTTTTTTCCACGGCGCATCGAAGACGAAGCTCACCTGTTTCGAGATGCCGTTTTCCGGCTGGAGGAGCGGGTTGCCGGAGGTGCGCAGGAGGCGCTGATAGGTGCTCGCATCGACGGGGTCGTTGGTGAGTGCCTGCGGGCGGCGCAGGTCGGGGAGTCCGCTGACGAGGCCTTCGCTCACGCCACCGAAGAGCTGCGGGAGCGTGGGGGTGCGGAAGGTCTCGTTGAACGTGGCGCGCAGGAGCAGGCTGCGGAACGGCCGGTAGCGCAGGCCGACGGAGGGCTTGAGGCCGCTGTCGTAGCCATCGCTGAATTTTTCAAAACGCGTGGCGCCGCTCAGCTCGAGCGTATGGATGGCGCGGAAATATTTTTCCTTCACGAGCGGGAGCCGGATTTCAAACGAGGCCGAGTCGACGTTGCGCGCGGCCTTCGTCGGATCGGCGAGGCGGACCTGGCCGATGATGTCGTCGAGGGTGGTGGAGAGCGCGTCGTTGGCGGTGTTGAAATGCTCCACGCGGTGCTGCCCGCTGATCGAGCTGCCGACGGCGCCCCACGGGAGGGAAAACAACTCGGTCGTGCTCACGCGGGCGTCGAAGAGGAGCGTGTCGGCGGAGCCGTTCTGGCCGGAGATGACCTTGAGGCTGTCGATGGTGGCGGGATCGTTCTTGAAGGTGGGGCCGCCGAAAATGTTGAGCGCGTCGGGGGTGCTTTTCGCGAGCGCGGCGCGCACGCGGCTCTCGCTGATGGCGTTGGTGGTGCGGTCGGAGGATTCGTTTTTCGTGTAGGCGCCGCCGATGTCCCAGTCGTAGCGGCCGCGCACCGTGCCGTGGAGACCGGCGCGATAGCCGAGAGACTGGCTGCTGATCTTGCCGGTGCGCGGGCCGACCTCGATGGGGCGGTAGGTGAAGGCGACGGGGATGCCGAACGGGTTGTAGTAGTTGGCGGCGGGGACGAGGATATTGTTGTCGCCGGTGGTGGAGATGGGCGAAGGCGCGAGGTGCGTCTCGGATTTGCTCCGGGTCAAACTGATCGAGGCGTCGAAATCGATCGAGGGCGTGATCGCGTAGCCGAGGCCGGTGCTGAGGCTGCGGGAGACGCGCTCGGGGACGTTCCACACCCAGGGTTGGAAGTTGTAGGAGTTGGAAAACTCGCCGGCGGGAAACGCGCGCGCGACGAAATCGGCGGCGGTGGGGCGGGCGGGGTTGTTGCCGCGCGGGACGGAGGCGAAGCTGCCCGAGCTGCCGAGCGTGCCGGCGTTGAGGCCGCCGGTGCCGGGGAGAAACGTGGAGGTGGCGCCGGTGCGCGGGTTGAGGATCGCGGCGGCGGTGAAGCCGTTTTTCGGATCGGTGAGCTGGGCGAGCGTGGGCACGCCGACGGTGGCGTAGGGGCCGGTGGCGGAGCGGCCGTCGAACGAGCTGGCGGCGGTCGCGGTCGGGCGGAGGGAGTTGGCGTATTTGACGGAGTCGTAGGCGCGCCAGCGTTCGGTCTGGTCGGCGTTGGCGGAGAAGGGCTGGTCGATGGCGGCGTTGGCGTGGCGCGAGGTGTAGGTGTAGTTGACGTTGACGCGGGCCTTGCCGGCGCGCGTGCCGCCGAAGAGCGAGAGGGAAAGCTCGCCGCCGTCGGTGTTGAAATAATTGCCGTAGCGCGCGGTGATTTCGGCGCCGACGAAGTTCTGGCGCGTGATGATGTTGATGACGCCGGCCGTCGCATCCGAACCGTAAACGGCGGAGGCGCCGTCCTTGAGCAACTCGACGCGCTCGATGAGCGAGACGGGGATGCGGTTGAGATCGACGAAGACGGAGCCGTTGCTGGAGATGCCGTTCGGGGCCTGGCGGCGGCCGTCGACGAGGACGAGGGTGTTGTTGGGCCCGAGGGAGCGGAGGTCGATGGCGCTGACGCCGCGCGCGAAACCGGTGGTGCTGCCCTCGTTGATGCCGAGGTTGGTGGACTCGGGGATGTCGCGGAGGATGTCGGTGAGGTTGTCCATCCCGGAGAGCTCGATGTCGTCGCGCGTGATGAAACGGACGGGCGAGGGGCCCTCGGCGTCGGTGCGTTTGATGAGGGAGCCGGTAACCTCGAATTTTTCGAGCGTGGTGGTGGCGGCGGTCGTAGCGGTGGCGGAGTTCGAGGTGGCGGTGGCCGTCGCGGGAGTGGACGCCGACGCGGAGGACGGAGGGGAGGCGGGCGCGGTCTGCGCGGCGAGCGGAGTCGTGAGGGGAACGGTGAACGCGAGCGCGAGCGCGGCGACGGTGGCGGGGAGTGCGCGGGAGCGCACGGCGGCGGGGCGGGCCGCAGGGAGGCGGGTGTTCATAGTCGTGGGGGCGAGGGGAGCGAACGCCGTTGTGGGGGCGGTCCCGTCGAAAGGTCGGGCGGGGCGAAGGCAAGCTGCGCCCGCCGCGAGGGAGCGCAACGTGGAAGTGGGTGCGCGCACCGGAAACCTACGCGCGCGGCGGGCGAAAAAAAAGCGGCCCCGCGTGGGCGGGGCCGCTGGGGTGTCGGGCGACGAGGCGTCGCGCCGCGATGCGGAAATCAGAGCGTCTTGCGGAGCGCCACGAAGAAGAAGCGGCCCTGCGGGCGGCCGACAAACGACTGGTCGTAGCCGACGCCGTTGCGGTAGAGCGACGGCGCCTTGTTGAGCGCGTTGTCGACGCCGAGCGTCACGCGCGTGCCGTCCAGGAAGGGCATGAGGCCGGCGGGGAAATCGTAGCCGTAGTTCGCGTTGACCGCGTAGTAGGGATCGACCTCGAAGCCGTCGCGCACGTAGTCGCCGTAGGACGGGATGTAGCTGGTGCCGAGCGAGGCGTTGTGCGCACGGTAGTTCCAGCCAAGATTCGCCTGTGCACGCCAGCGGGGAAAGCCGTCGCGGCCGGCGTTTTGCGCGGGGTTGATGGTGCGCGTGAAGCCGCGGAATTTGCTGTAGGCGACGGTGCTGCGGGCGACGAAGCGGCCGTAGTTTGCGGTGCGTTTGTCGTAGGTGACGTCGAAGTCGTAGCCTTCGACGCGTTGCGCGGCGAGGTTCACCACGCGGTCGAGCAGGGCGACGATGCGGCCGGGGACCGTCACGGTCTGACCGGGAGCCACGGGGCTGAGGGTGTTGTTGGCGCCGGTCAGGATGTTGATATTGTTGGCCGTGCGGTTGGTGTAGGTCTCGCTGCCGGGGTCGCGGATGACGAGATCGGCCGTGCCGCCGCCGACTTCGTTTTGTCGGATGAAGGCGGTGCCGGTGGTGGTGATGACGTTGATCTGTTCAACGTGGAAATACTGCGCGCCAAAGCTGAGGCCCTTGAGCGCCTTGAGCGGGATGTCGTAAACGAATCCGTAGCTGTAGATTTTCGCGGTCTCGGGGGTGAGCTTGGGATTGCCGCCTTGACGGACGAGGCGCTGCGTGGTCGCGCCGTCAAACGGATCGCCGGTGAGCGCCTGCGGGCGGCGCAAGTCGGCGAGGCCGCTGGGGAGCGACTGCGATTCGCCGCCGAAGAGCTGCGGCAGCGTGGGCGCGCGGAAGGCGCGAGTCATCGAGCCGCGCAACACCAGATCCTTGATGGGCTGGTAGCGGAGGCCGTAGTAGGGCTTCACGCCGGAGTTGTAGCCTTCGCTAAAGCTCTCGTAGCGGGCGGCGACGCTGAGGTCGGCCTTGTAGAGCAGGGTGCCGGTCGCGGGGCGGATGAGCGGGACGCGCACTTCGCCGGCGAGGGACTTCACCTTGCGGCGGGCCTGCGTGGGATCGGAGAGGCGCACCTGGCCGATGATGTCGTCGAGCTTCACCGAGATGTCGTCGTTCGCGATGTTGAACTTTTCCTTGCGCCACTCGGTGTAAACCGCGCCGCCGACGGAGCCGGTGGGGATGGTGAAGAGATCGCCGGAGACCTTGAAGTCGACGAGGTCGAGCGAGGCGCTGCCGGCCTTCTGCGTCTGCACGCGGAACGAGTCGAGGGTGGACTGCGGGGGGTGATAGTTGGCGCCGCCGAAGACGTTGAGCGCGTCGGGCGTGGTCTTGGCGAGCGAGGCGCGGAGGCGGCTCTCGCTGATGGCGTTGGTCGTCACATCCGTCGCCTCATCGCGGCCGTAGAGGTAGCCGAGGTCCCAGTCGAACCGGTCGAGGACCGTGCCCTTGGCGCCGAGGAGAATCGAGTAGGTGTTGTTGGTGATGTCGGCCTTGCGGGCGCCGATGTCGATGGCGCGGTAGTCGAGCGAAACGTCGACGCCGAAGGGGTTCCAATAGTTGGTCTTCGGGACGAGGATGCCATTGTCCGAGGCGGTCGAGATGGGCGAGGGCGCCAACTCGATGTGCGAGCGATTCTGCTGATAGGAGAGCTCGGAGTAGAGGTTGACGTTCTTCGCGAGGTCGTAGCGGTAGGTCGAGTTGAAGCCGATGCGCTTGGTCTCGGGCGTGAGCCAGACGAAATCCTGGAAGTTGTAGAGATTCGACGCCGTGGTGACGCCGGCGGTGAGGCGTTGCGCTTCGAAGGTCGCGGCGGCGGCGGCGTTGAACTGGCCGCCGGTGCCGTTGACCGGGGCGTTGGTGAAATTCGGCGTGGCCGAGGCGAGCGTGCCGGCGGCGGTGCCGCCGGTGCCGGGGAGGCGCGTGATGACGGCGCCGGCGGCGAGGCCGGGGATATTGACGCCGTTCTGGCCGTTGATCTGGCCGGTGGCGAGGCCCGCGAGGGCGATGCGCGCCTGCGGACCGGTGCCCGAGCGGAGATCGAAGAAGCCGACCGGGATCTGCGTGACGTCGGCGTATTTCGCATCCTTCGCGAAGTAGCGCGCGGTGAGATCGGCGTTGTTGGCGAAGGTGGTGTCCTTGGCCGTGAGCGCGGCGCGATCAAAATACGTGACGCCGACCGTGGCGCTCGATTTGCCCGACGCGGCGCCGGCGAAGAGCGAGTAGCTCTTTTCGGCGACATCGGTGTTGAACGAGTTGCCGTAGGAGATGTTCGTCTCGGCGCCGTTAAAATCCTTGCGCAAGATGATGTTCACGACACCGGCGGTGGCGTCCGCGCCGTAGATGGCGGAAGCGCCGTCCTTGAGCACCTCGACGCGCTCGACCATCGCGATCGGGAAACGGTTGAGGTCGACGAACGTCGTGCCGCCGGAGGGATTGCCGGTGAGCACGGTGCGACGCCCGTTGACGATCACGAGGGTGTTGTTGGCCCCGAGATTGCGGAGGCTGAGCGCCGTGGAGCCGCGGACGGCGGCGGTGGTGCCGCCCTCGTTGATGCCGATGGCGCTGGACTCCGGCAAATCGCGGAGGAGCTCGGTGAGGTTGGTGCGGCCGGTGGATTCGATGTCGGCGCGCGTGATGATCTTGATCGGGGACGGCCCCTCGACGTCGACCTGTTTGATGC
>JBEANZ010000251.1:0-3849 GCA_041165185.1 Verrucomicrobiota bacterium
GTCGGCGGCGGCGAGCAGATGCTGATCGGCGGATTCGTGATCGCGGGCGGGGGGCCGAAGACGATGCTGTTCCGCGCGGCGGGCCCCAGCCTGCGCGCCTTCGGCGTGGGCAACGCCCTCGCGGCGCCCGTGCTCGATTTGTTTGCGGGGCCGACGCTCCTGCAGAGCAACGCGGGCTGGAGCGCGCAGCCCAACGCGGGCGCCGTCGCGGGCGCGGCGGCGCAGGCCGGGGCGTTTGCGTTTGCGAACGGCAGCGCGGACGCGGCGCTGCTCGTGGCGCTGCCGCCCGGCGCCTACACCGCCGTCGTCCGCGGGGCGGGCGGGACGACGGGCGCGGCGCTCGTCGAAGCCTACGAGGTCGGCGCGGGCGCGAGCCGGCTCGCCATCCTCGCCACGCGCGGCTTCGCGGATCGCGCGGGGCGGGAGATGCTCGCGGGCTTCGTCGTGAGCGGCGCGCCGGGCACCACGAAACGCGTGCTCGTGCGCGTGCTCGGCCCGTCGCTCGCGCGCTACAAAATAACGCTCCCGATGAACGATCCGTTTCTCGAACTCTACAACGCCGCCGGCGAGCTGATGTTGATCGAGGACGACTGGAGCTCCGGGGCGGACTCCGTCGACGGCGTGCGCGACGATTTCCTGCCGGTCGTGAAAATCTACAACGAGCGCCAGATCGCGGCGACGGGGTTGGCGCCGCCGAACCGCCGCGAGCCGTGCGTGTTGATGGATCTGCCGCCGGGCACCTACACGGTGGTGGTGAAACCGTTTGAGCTCCTGCCGGAACAACCCGCCGAGCCGGGCGTGGCGCTCGTCGAGGTTTACGAGATTACTCCGTAGGCGTGGATGGCGTGGGGCGGCGCCAAAACCAGCGCGCCATCGCGGGCAGCAGGACGATGGCGCCGACCATGTTCACCAAAAACATGAACGTGAGCAGCAGCCCCATGTCGGCTTGGAACTTGAGACTCGAAAACACCCACGTGCTCACGCCGATCGCGAGCGTCAACCCGGTGAACACGATCGCGGCGCCGGTGTCGCGCAGGGCGAGGCTTGTCGCCTGCTCGAACGTCTCGCCCGCGCGCAGGCCCGTGCGCAGGCGCGCGAACAGATAGATGCCGTAGTCCACGCCGATGCCGACGCCGAGCGCGACGACGGGGAGCGTGGAGGTTTTCAGGCCGATGCCGAGAAACACCATCAGCGCATACGCGAGGTAGCTCACGATCGCGAGGGGGACGACGATGCACGTCGTCGCGCGCAGGCAGCGGAAGGTGACGAGGCAGAGCGCGATCACCGCGCCGAAGACCCAGTAGAGGATCGGGCGCTCGGCGGCGTGGACGACCTCGTTGGTGGCGGCCATCACGCCGGCGTTGCCGCTGGCGAGGAGGAATTTCGCCTTGGGCGACGGGTGCGCGGCGGCGAATTCCTGGGTGGCGCGCGTAACGGCGAGGAGCGTCTCGGCCTTGTGGTCCGCGAGGAAGATCATGATTGGGAGCACGGAGCCATCGCGGTTGAGCAGGCCGGTGGCGGTCTCGATGGGCGCGGCGGCCTGGGCGAGCGCCTGCTGGTTGCGCGGGAGGACGCGCCACTTGAGCGAGCCCTCGCTGAAGCCGGCGTTCACGATCTTCGCCATCGAGGCTAGGGAGATGACGGATTGCACGCCGGGCACCTCGCGGATGCGGCCCTCAAACCGATCCATCAGGGCAACGACATCGTAGTCGACGGAGGCGTTGGGGCCGGCCTCGACGAGGACGGAGAGAATATCCACGCCGATGGAAAATTTTTCGGTGATGACGCGGGTGTCCTCGTTGTAGCGGGAGTTGGGGCGCAGCTCGGGGACGCCGGCCTGGGTGTCGCCGATGCGGACCTTGGCGGCCTGGCGCTCGCCCCAGACGCCGAGGAGGACGGCGGCGCCGATGATGAGCAGCGACGGGACGGGCCGGATGATGACGGCGAGGGAATTCCAGAGACGGTCGCCCTTGGCGCGGCGTTCGGCGACCCACGTGGCGTAGCTCGGCGGGAGCCGGAGGTAGGAGAGGAGCAGCGGGAGCAGGAAAAAATTCGTGATCGTGATGACGCTGACGCCGAGGCTGGCGACGATGGCGAGTTCGCGGATGACCTCGATCTTGATCACGAGCATCGTGATGAAGCCGACGACATCGGCCGCGAGCGCGACGGCGCCGGGCGCGATGAGCTGCATGAAGGCGGCCTTGGCCGCCGCGGGGCCGTCGCGGCCGGCGAACATCTCGTTGCGAAACGTGCAGATTTTCTGGACGCCGTGGCTCACGCCGATCGCGAAGACGAGGAACGGCACGAGGATCGAAAACGGGTCGATGCCGTAGCCGAGCGCGGTGAGGCCGCCGAGCTGCCAGACGACGGCGACGAGCGAGCAGAGCACGGGGGCGAGCGCGAGTTTCCACCGGCCGGCGTAGTGCCACACGAGGAGAATCGTGACGAAGATGGACACGCCGAAGAGGAGGAGGACGTTGCGCGCGCCTTCGCTCACGTCGCCGATGACCTTGGCGAAGCCGATGATGCGGACGGTGATCGCGCCGCCGCTTTTCGCCTCGATGCGGCGGCGGATGTTTTCGAGGGAGGCGGCGACGAGGGCGTAGTCGATTTTCGCGCCCGTGCGCGGATCGGTTTCGAGGAGCTGGGCGCTGACGATGGCGCCGGAGAAATCGTTGGCGACGAGCTGGCCGAGTTTGCCGGACTTGAGGATGTTGGCGCGGACCTTCGCGAAATTTTCCGGCGTGGGCGTGAAGTCGGCGGGGATGACGTTGCCGCCGGCGAAGCCGTCCTTGACGATTTCGATGAAGCGGACGTTGGGCGTGAAGAGGGACTGGACCTGCGCGCGGTCGACGGCGGGGAGGAAGGTGACCTCGTCGGTGGCCCCGCGCAGGGCCTTGAAAAAGGGCTCGGTGAAGATGTCGCCTTTCTCGGCCATGAGGGCGACGAGCACGCGGTTGGCGCCGCCGAAGTCGGCCTGGTATTTGGTGAAAGTGCGGATGAACTCGTGGTCGAGCGGGAGCGTCTTGTTGAACGAGGCGTCGACGCGGAGGCGCAGCGCGAAGAGCGCCATCACGGCGGTGAGCGCCGCGAAGCCGCAGACGAGCGGCGTGCGCCAGCGGAACATCCAGTCGGTGAAGCGGGAGAGCATGGCGGGGCTCAGGGTTGGGGGAGGATGGTCGCGCCGGTCTCGCCGAGGACGAGGACGCGACCGTCGGGCAGCTCGAGGAGGGCGGCGACGGCGGAGGCGAGGGGAGCGGGCCAGTCGGCGAAGGTCGCGCCGTCATCGCGGCTGAGCCAAAGCGCGCGCGAGAGGCCGGCGAGGACGATGGTGCCGGAGCGGAGGCGCAGGGCGGCGGGCAACAGAATGGGCTGCGGGATTGGGACGGGTCGCCACGTGGCGCCATCGTCGGCGGAGCGAAACGCGCGGCCTTCGAGCCCGTGGGCGAGGAGGAGCATCGGGCCGAGCGGAAGGACGCCGTAAAACGATCCGTCGTAGGGGGCGCGGAGGCGCGTCCACGTGGCGCCGGTGTCGGCGGAGCGGAGGAGCGTGCCTTGTTCGCCGGCGAGGTAGAGCGTGCCGGTGGGGCCACGGGAGAGGCGGTTGAGGTGGTTGTCCTCTTCGATGATTTTCCGGCGGGTCCAGGTTTTGCCCCCGTCGGTGGTGGAGGCGAACAGGCCGTAGGCGCCGACGGCGAGGACGCGTTGGGCGTCGAGGGCGAGGACGTCGAGGAAGGAGTCCGCGAGGCTCTCGCCCTGGAAGGATTTTTTCCAGGTGCGGCCGGCGTCGGCGGTGGCGAGGATCAGGGCGTCGTGGCCGACGGCCCAGCCGGTGCGTCCGTCGGGGGC
>JBEANZ010000252.1:0-4862 GCA_041165185.1 Verrucomicrobiota bacterium
TTCGTGAATTTGCCGCTCTGGATTTCCTTCAGGATTTTCTTCATCTCGACCTTCGTCTTCGCGTTCACAACGCGCGGGCCGCGGGTGATGTCGCCGTATTTCGCGGTCTCGGAAATCGAGAAACGCATCCCGGCGATGCCGCTCTCATACATCAAATCACAGATGAGCTTCAGCTCGTGGAGGCACTCGAAGTAGGCCATCTCGGGCTGGTAGCCGGCCTCGACGAGCGTCTCGAAACCCGCCTGCACGAGGGCGCTGGCGCCGCCGCAGAGCACGGCCTGTTCGCCGAAGAGATCGGTTTCGGTTTCCTCCTTGTAGGTGGTCTGGAGCACGCCGGCGCGGGTGGAGCCGATGCCCTTGGCCCAGGCGAGCGCGGTTTTCTTGGCGGTCTTGGATTTGTCCTGAGCGACGGCGATGAGGGCGGGCATGCCTTTGCCTTCGACGTAGAGGCGGCGGACCATGTGGCCGGGGCCTTTCGGGGCGACCATGATGCAGTCGATGTCCTTGTGGAGTTTCACGAGGCCGAAGTGGACGGCGAGGCCGTGGGAGAAGAGGAGCGTTTTCCCCTTCTTCAAATTCGGGAGGATGTCGCTGACGTAAACGTCGGCCTGCTTCATGTCGGGCAGGCCAACCATGATGACATCGGCGCGGCGGACGGCCTCGGCGGTGTCGACGACCTCGAAGCCGTGCTGTTCGGCGACGGCGCGGGATTTCGAGCCCGGGTAAAGGCCGATGATGACCTTGCAGCCGCTGTCCTTGAGATTGAGCGCATGGGCGTGGCCCTGCGAACCGTAGCCGAGGACGGCGAGCGTTTTGTTGGTGAAGAGGCCGAGGTCGGCGTCTTTGTCGGTGTAGACTTTGGCGGGCATGGGAAAATTTTCGATTTGGGATTTTTGATTTTCGAGTTCGGGAAAGCGTTTCGTCGGCTCAGCGCTTCAAGGCGAGGCGGCCGGTGCGGGCGAGTTCGATGATGCCGAAGGGCGCGAGCAGGCCGAGAAACGCGGCGAGCTTTTCGTCGTCGCCGGTGACCTCGATGATGAGGTTGTCGGCGGCGAGGTTGACGATCTTGGCGCGGAAGATGTCGGCGATCTGGACGATCTCGGGGCGGGTCGCGGCGGTGGCCTTCACCTTGACCAGCACGAGTTCGCGCACGACGGCCTGACCTTCCTTGAAGTCCACGACCTCGACGACGTTGACGAGTTTGCGGAGCTGCTTGATGCAGAGATCGAGCGCGGCCTCGTCGCCCTTGAGGACGGCGGTGATGCGCGAGAGCGTGGCGTCGTGGGTGGGGGCGACGTTGAGGGAGTCGATGTTGAAGCCGCGGCCGGAAAACATTCCGGAGACGCGCGCGAGGACGCCAAACTTGTTCTCAACGAGGACGGAGATCGTGTGTCGCATGAAGTGGAGGTGGAAAGTGGTGCTGGTGGACGCTGAGGGACTCGAACCCCCGACACCCTCGGTGTAAGCGAGGTGCTCTAACCAACTGAGCTAAGCGTCCGAGCCAAGGGCGGAGCAAAGCGGGCGGGCGGCGGGGGTGACAAGGAATTATTCGAGCCCATGACCGGCGCGGGCGCACGCCAACGCTCGGCCCCGCGCGGTTTTCGTCTGGCAAGCCCCTCGCTCCGCCCGCCACCTTCTCCGCCACATGTCGGAAACAACGCCCCCGCCACCCACCGGCTCGGCCGTGTTCGTCAGCTACGCGTCGCAGGACGCGGCGGCGGCGCTGCGGCTGTGCGAGGCGTTGCGGGCCGCCGGGGTCGAGGTCTGGTTCGATCAGGCCGAACTCGCCGGCGGCGACGCGTGGGACCAGAAAATCCGCGGCCAGATCGCCTCGCGCGCGCTCTTTGTGCCCGTGATCTCGGCCGCGACGCAGGCGCGGCGCGAAGGCTATTTCCGCCTCGAATGGAAACTCGCCGCGCAGCGCACGCACATGATTTCGGAGCGCACCGCGTTTCTGCTGCCCGTCGTGATCGACGAGACGCGCGACGCCGAGGCCGACGTGCCGGGTGAATTTCGCGCCGTGCAATGGACGCGGCTGCCCGGTGGCGCGCCCACGCCGCAGTTTGTTGAGCGGGTGAAGAAATTGCTGGGTGGATTGGAAATGGAGACGGGGCGCCCTCGCCCCGTTGAACGCGGCGAGGGCGCCGCGTCCCCACCAATGCAGCCCGACACGCCGAAGGTGGGCCGCCGCGTCCCTGCGGCGGCATGGATGGGCGCACTCGCCGTCATCGCCATCGGAGCGGGCGCGATCTTTTTTGCCACACGCAAATCAGAACCGGCTTCGCCGAATGCGGGCACCGGGACGCGCCCGCCCACCTCGGGAAATTCCGCTCCATCTCCCGCCTCGCGACTCCCATCTCCAACGGCTCCTGCCGCCCTCGACCCGAAGTCCGTAGCCGTGCTCGCCTTCGCCAACATGAGCGCGGAGAAGGACACCGAGTATTTCTCCGACGGCATCAGCGAGGAAATCCTCAATGCCCTCGACCGCATCCCTGCGCTGCGCGTGACGCCGCGCACCTCGTCGTTTTCCTTCAAGGGCAAGAACGTCGCCCTCGACGAAATCGGCCGCGCGCTCCGTGTCGCCAGCGTGATCGAGGGCAGCGTGCGAAAGGCCGGCAACGAAGTCCGCATCACGGTGAAACTCCTCAACGCCGTCGACGGCTCGCGCGTGTGGTCGGAAGAATTCAATCGGCAGATGACGCCCGCCGACATGTTCGCCGTGCAGAGTGAAATCGCCGCCAAGGTCGCGCAAAAACTCGGCGGCGCCTCGGCCGCGCCCGCCACGTCTCCGGTGTCGACCATCGCCGTGCCGACAAAAAATCTCGCCGCCTACGACGCCTATTTGCGCGGTCGCGCGGCGTTGGCCGACGTCGCCCTCGACCGCGCCACCGCCGTCGGTCATTTTGAAGAAGCCCTCCGGCTCGATCCAAACTATGCGCTGGCTTGGGCCGGCCTGGCGCAGGCGTTGGTTTTTCAGCGCCAGGGAGGGGCTGCTCACCGCACGGAAGAAAACGCCACGCGGGCCCGGTCCGCCGCGGCCAACGCCTTGCGCTTGAGCCCTGACCGCCCCGAAGCCCACCTCGCGCTCGCTTTGGTTAAGCAGTCCGTGGACCGCGATCTCGAGGCAGCCGGGCGGGAGCTGGACGCGATTGAAAAACTCCACCCCGGCCATGCCGGCGTAGTGTCGGTGCGGGCGGATTTGGAATACTCCCGTGGACACTGGGGTGCCGACTGGGTCCGGCTCGTATGGCAGGCCGTCGAGCGCGATCCGCAAAACAACGTTCGAAACACGACGCGGGCGAACGCGCTGTCTGCTGCCGGCTGGTTCAGCGAGGCGGCCCGCCTCTTGGAGCGAGTAAGGCTCGCCGAGCCGACCGCGGACATGCCGCTTCGTTACCTCACCGACAACCTCTATCGCTGGACTGGCAACGTGAAGGCTGCCGCTGCGGTGCTCGACGAGTTGCCCCAGAACAACCTTCGCAACGCGGCGTTCTACGCGACACGAGCGGAACTGCGAATCAAGCAGGGAAATCTTGCGGCGGCGTTGGCCGACCTCGAGTCAGCGAGCTCGGCCGGGGGAGCGTCAGTGGAAACGGGCTCCCGCCGGCACACCGTCACGTATCGGCGGGCCCGGCTTGAATCGCTGCTGGGCCATGCGGCGCGCGCCGCTGAACTCTACGCCCAGACGCTGGCCGAAGAAAAAGCGCTGGACTGGGACGCCACCACCGCGCGCGTCGCCCTCCCCGCCCTTGTCAAAGCCCGGCTGGGACAAAGGGAGGAGGCGCTGGGGCTGCTCGCTCAAGTCATGCCGCACGGCGAGCGCACGTTTTTCGCCAACAACCGCGCCCACCTCCGCATAGCGAAGGCGGAGGTCCACGCGGCGCTCGGCCAGGTCGACGAAGCCGTCGCCACGCTGCGCACCGTCCTCGAAATGGGCTACGGTTTCGGCTATTCACTGCGCCTCGACCTCGAATGGGAGCCGCTGCGCGGCGACGCGAAATTCCAGCAATTGATGAAGGAAGCCGAAGCCCGCGCCGACGCGCAGCCGCGACCGAAAAAGTAGGGCAGGATCTCTGACCCGCCCTTGCGTGCGCTGTGCGCTGAGTGCTCGCACCGAGGGCGGGTCGGAGACCCTGCCCTACTTTCGAGCAGCCGCACGGTGGGCGCTACGCCCTCCGCCAGAGCAAGCCCTCGCGGACCATCAGCTCGGCGTTCTGAATCGCGTTCAGCGCGGCGCCTTTCCAGAGGTTGTCGCCGCTCACCCAGAGGGCGAGGCCGTTGTCCAGCGCGGTGTCGAGGCGGATGCGGCCGACGCCGCACTTCACCTTCCGGCTGAAATCGAGCGGCGTGGGATAGCCCTGCTTCGCCGGATCGTCGACGAGCTCCGCGCCCGCAAACGCCGCGATGGCGGCCCGCGCCGCCTCGACCGAAACGGGGCGCTCGAACTCGGCGTTGACCGCGACGGAGTGCGCGCGCACGACGGGCACGCGGACCGTGGTGGCTGAGACCTTGAGATTGGGGAGCCCCATGATCTTGCGGCTCTCGAGCATCATCTTCGTTTCCTCGCCGGTGTAGCCGTTGGGGCCAAACGAATCGACCTGCGGGATCACGTTGAACGCGATCTGGTAGGCGTAGACTTTTTTTGCGAGCGGCGCGCCCTTCACGTAGCTCTGGATCTGATCCTCGAGCTCGCGCACGGCCTCGGCGCCGGTGCCGGAAACAGACTGGTAGGTCGCGGCGAAATAACGTTTCAGGCCAAAGGCCTGGTGCAGCGGCCACAGCGCCATGAGCGTGACGGCCGTCGAGCAATTTGGATTGGCGATGATGCCCTTGTGCGTGCGCAGCCTCTCGGGATTAATCTC
>JBEANZ010000253.1:0-2549 GCA_041165185.1 Verrucomicrobiota bacterium
GGCGTGTCCAACCTCAGCAGTCCAAGCGGCTATTCGAACGACAACGTGAAACAGTGGCCCGCGCTCAAGGCCCTCCTCGACGGGATGGGCAAGGACGCCGCGTTGCAGGACGGCGTGAGCCGCGCGATCGCGCCGCTGAAGCGGCTCACGCGCGACACCGACAAGCCGCTCACGTTTCCCGCGACGTATGCCTACGACCCGTCGGCGCGGGGCCGACCCGTTTCGCAGCGGACGCTCTTCGGCGACGAAGCGCCGATTATCGACGGCGACCGCCGGCGCGCCTTCGCGGAATGGATGACCTCGCCACGCAATCCGCGTTTTGCGAAAAACGCCGCGAACCGGCTCTGGAAACGCGTCATGGGCGCGGGCCTCATTGAGCCGGTCGACAGCCTCACCGCCCTGCCGCCGCCGGAGCACCGCGAGTTGCTCGACCACCTCGTGTCCGCGCTGATCGGCTTCCGATTCGACGAGCGGGCGTTCCTCGCCGCGCTGCTGAACACGCGGCTCTACCAGAGCGAAGCCGTGCGCGGCCGCCCCGAGCCTGGCACGGCGTTCGCGCTGCACGGACCGCTGCTGCGGCGCCTCTCTGCCGAACAGATCTGGGACTCGCACCTCGTGCTGCTCGTGCCGGATCTCGACCAGCGCAGAGCCGCGCTCCGCCACGAAGGCTCGAACTTGAACCCGGCGCGCCTGCGCCAGCTCACCGCCATGCCCGCCGATCAAATCATCAGCCGGGCTCGCGACGAGATGGCCTACCGCGCGCGGCGCCGCGAATACACGCTGCGCCTCACCGAGCAGAAAAAGGAAATCACCGCCGCGCAGGCCCGCGGCGACGCCGCCGAGGTGCGCCGGTTGCAGGCCGAGCACGCCCGCGAGAACGACAATTTTTTCAGCCCCGAGCTGCTGGCGCTCGAGATGGGCGGCGCCGAGCCGGTGCCCGAGACCGACCCGCGCTGGAAGTCGCTGCCGCGTGATTTTCTCCGCGCCTCGGAGATTCCGCTGCCGCTGCCGTTGGGCCATTTCCTGCGTCAGTTCGGCCAGTCGGACCGCCGCGAGATCGACGCCTTCAACCGCGACCCCAACACCACGCACGCGCTCGCGCTGATGAACGGCGACCTCGCCGCGCGGATCCTCGCGCCCGATTCCCACCTGCGGCGCCAGCTCGCCGCGGCCGGCGGATCCCGGGACCAGATGACTTCGCTCATTTATCGCGCCCTCTTCGTGCGCGCCCCGACCGACGGTGAACTCGCGACCTTGGCGACCCTCACGGCCTCCAGCCTTACGCCGGCGGAAGATACCATTTGGGCGCTGTTGAATTCGCCGGAGTTTCTTTTCCAACACTAACCATCCCTCCCCGCATGAAACCGATCATGACCGACCTGTCCCGCCGCGCGTTCGTGGAGCGCTTCGTCAAAACGTTTCTCGGCGTGAGCCTGCTGTCCGGCGCGCGCACGCTGCGGGCCGCGGGCGCGCCGCCGCGCGCGCGGGCGAAGAGCGTCATCTTCCTCTACCTGCGCGGCGGGCTCTCGCACATCGACACGTTTGATCCCAAGCCGGGCCGGCCCGAGATGGGCGGCGTCAGCGCGATCGGCACGAGCGCGGACGGCGTGCAGATCTCCGAGTGGTTTCCGCGGATGGCGCGACAGATGCACCACGTGTCGCTCGTGCGCTCGATGACCTCGACGCAGGGCATCCACGAGCTCGGGGCCTACTCCGCGCACACGAGTTATTTCATGACCCCCACGATCCGGCACCCGGCGCTCGGCTCGTGGGCGGTGAAGCTCCTCGGCTCCGAGAACCGCCTCTTGCCCGGCAACGTCCTCATCAACGGCAGCCCGCAGCACCCGGGCAGCGGCTATTTCCCCGCGCACCTCGCCCCGCTGCCGATCGTCGATCCGGGCGCGGGTTTGCAGAACTCCACGCGGGCCGCCGCCGTGAGCGAGGCGGACTTCAACCGCCGCGCCGCCCTCGCGCGCGCCATCGGCAGCCACTTCGTCCAGCAGACGCCGCACCGCGACGCCGCGGCGTATCTCAAGATCCAGCAGGAGGCCGCCGCCCTGATGAAGAGCGAGGACTTGAAGGTTTTCGACATCGCGCGCGAGGACGCGAAGACGCAGGCGGCCTACGGCGCGCATACCTTCGGCAAGGGCTGCTTGCTCGCGCGCCGGTTGGTCGAGGCGGGCGTGCGGTTCATCGAGGTTGAGGACGATCAAAATTGGGACACGCACAACGACCAGATCAAAGCCATGCGCCTCATGACTCCCTCCGTGGATCTGACCATGGCCGCGCTGCTCGAGGACCTCCACCAACGCGGCCTGCTGGCCAGCACGCTCGTCGTCATGGCGACGGAGTTCGGCCGCACGCCGCAGATCAGCACGGTCACCGCCGGGCGCGGGCATCACCCCGGCGTTTTCACATGGTGGCTCGCCGGCGGCGGCGTGAAGGGCGGCTACGTCCACGGCAAGTCCGACGCCATCGGCGAAACCGTCGCGGAAAATCCCGTCACCATGCCCGATCTCAATGCGACCGTGGCCCTGGCGCTCGGCATG
>JBEANZ010000254.1:0-3073 GCA_041165185.1 Verrucomicrobiota bacterium
GCGCGCCGACGCCGTGCGCGTGGTCGAGACGCTGACTGCGATTCTCACGCCCCATCTCAAATCATGAGTGCCACGCCGACCGTCCCGCTCTCGATCGTCATCCCCGTCTACAACGAGGAGCTGAACCTCCCCGTGCTCTTTGCGCGCCTCTACCCCGTGCTCGACGCGATCGGCCGCCGTTACGAAATCATCTTCACCAACGACGGCAGCGCCGACCGCTCGATCGAATTGTTGCGGGCGCAGCACGCGAAGCGGCCGGATGTCACGCGCGTGATCGATTTCAACGCCAACTACGGCCAGCACATGGCGATCATGGCGGCCTTCGAGCGCGTGCGCGGCGACGTGATCGTCACGCTCGATGCCGACCTGCAAAATCCGCCCGAGGAAATCCCCAAGCTCCTCGAAAAAATGGACGCCGGCCACGACTACGTCGGCGGCTTCCGGCTCGAGCGGCAGGACTCCTTCTTCCGCACCTACGCGTCGAAGCTCATCAATTTCGTCCGCGAGAAGACCACGAGCATCGAGATGACGGATCAGGGCTGCATGTTGCGCGCCTACTCCCGCGCGATCATCGACGCCATCGTGCGCAGCGGCGCGATCAACACCTTCATCCCCGCGCTCGCCTACAGCTTTGCCGGCAAGCCTGCTGAGGTCGGCGTGAAACACGAGGAGCGCCACGCCGGCGTTTCGAACTACTCCTTCTACGCGCTCATCCGCCTCAACTTCGATCTCATCACCGGCTTCTCGATCGCGCCGCTCCAGTATTTCACGATGTTCGCCGGGCTGTGCGCGCTCGGAAGCATCGCGCTGGTGGCGGTGCTGTTCGTGCGCCGCTTCATTTTCGACAACCTCGACCGCGATGCCTACGGCACGTTCACGTTGTTCGGGATTTTGTTTTTCCTGCTGAGCGTGGCGATGATCGGCATCGGGCTCATCGGCGAATACGTGGGCCGCACCTACCAAGTCGTCCGCGCCCGCGCCCGCTACCACGTGCGCGAGGTGCTGGAGGCGAAGCAATGAGCAGCGGCCCGCGCATCCTGTTCTTCGGCTACAGCGAAGTCGGCTACGAGTGCCTCTCGCTGCTCCTCGCGCGCGGCGACAACGTCGTCGCCCTCGTCACGCACGAGGACAACCCCACGGAAAAAATCTGGTTCAAGACCCCCGCCGTCGCCGCGCGCGAGAAAAACCTCCCCGTCTTCACGCCCGCCTCCGTCAACACCCCCGAGTGGCGCGAACGCCTCGCCGCCCTCGCGCCCGATCTCATCCTCTCCGTTTACTACCGCCACATGATCGGGACGAAGATCCTCGCGCTGCCGCGGCTCGGCGCGTGGAACATGCACGGCTCCCTCCTCCCGAAATACCGCGGCCGCGCCCCGATCAACTGGGCGGTCCTCCACGGCGAACCACGCCTCGGCATGACGCTCCACCGCATGGTCAAGTCCGCCGACGCCGGCGCCGTCGTCGACCAGGAGGGCGTTGACATCGGCCCGCGCGACACGGCCGAGCAGGCGTTTCGCAAAGTCCTCCCGTGCGCGCGCACCGTGCTCGCCCGCCAAATCGACGCGCTGCTCGCCGGCACCGCGCGCGAGACGCCGCAGGACGAGGCGCAGGCGACGTATTTCACCGGCCGCAAACCCGAGGACGGCCGCATCGCGTGGACGCAAACCTCGCGCCAGATTTTCAACCTCATCCGCGCCGTGACCGATCCGTATCCCGGCGCGTTTACCGAGGTAAATTCCACTACCGCGACCGCCCCTGCCACTGCCACTGCCACCGTTGCCGTCGCCGCCGAACCGAGCGTCGCGCGCCTGATGGTCTGGTGGGCCGAGCCCGACTCGCCCGCGACGCGCGGCATGCGCGGCGCGCCCGGTGAAGTCCTTTCCGTTGCCCCGCTCGTGATCGCGACGGCCGACGGCGCGCTCGAATTGACCAAGACCGAATGGCGCGGCGCACCCGCGCCCACGCTGCGCGTCGGCCAGATCTTGTAGGGCGGGGCCGCTGACTCCGCCGCGAACACCCCATCCCGTCCGCGCAAACCCGGCCGGGTCGGCGACCCCGCCCTACAAAAACCATCTTCAGCCTTTCAGCCCTTCAGCCTTTCAGTCTTTCTCGCCCCCATGCCTCTCAAAGTCCTCATCCTCGGTGCCAACGGCTTCATCGGCAGTTCGCTCACGCGCGCCATCCTCCTCCAGAAAGACTGGGAGGTCTACGGCATGGACATCGGCTCGCACAAACTCGAGGACAGCCTGGGCAACCCGCGCTTCAAGTTCGTCGAGGGCGACATCACGATCAACCGCGAGTATATCGAATACCACGTCAAGAAGTGCGACGCCGTCATCCCGCTCGTCGCCATCGCCAACCCCATCCAATACGTCGAGAACCCGCTCAAGGTCTTCGAGCTCGATTTCGAGGCCAACCTCGCCGTCGTCCGCCAGTGCGCGAAATACAAGAAGCGGATCATCTTCCCCTCGACGTCGGAGGTTTACGGCATGTCGCCCGACGCGAAGCTCGACGAGGCCACGAGCCCGCTCGTCTACGGCCCCATCGAGCGGCAGCGCTGGATTTACGCGTGCTCAAAACAACTCCTCGACCGCGTGATCTACGCCTACGGCGTGCGCGACGGCGTCGACTACACGCTCTTCCGCCCCTTCAACTGGATCGGGCCGATGCTCGACGACGTGATGGAGCCGAAGGAGGGCAGCTCGCGGTTGTTCACGCAGTTCATCTCCAACGTCATTTTCAAAAAACCGCTCCAGCTCGTCGACGGCGGCCGGCAGACGCGGTCGTTCACGTTCATCGACGACGGCGTGGACGCGCTCCTGCGCATCATCGAAAACAAGGACGGCCGCGCCTCGCGCCAAATCTTCAACCTCGGCAACCCGCGCAACGAGGTGAGCGTGGCGGAGCTCGCGAAGCTGATCATCACGGCGTTCAAGGATTTCCCCGACTACGCCGAGCACGTGAAAGCCGCGAGCACGGTCGTCGTGCCGTCCGGCAAATACTTCGGGAAATACTATCAGGACATCCAGAAACGCGTCCCCTCGATCGCACACGCGAAACGCCAGATCGGTTG
>JBEANZ010000255.1:0-2628 GCA_041165185.1 Verrucomicrobiota bacterium
CGATCCGGCGGCGCTCGAGAGAGCCGGCCCGTGACCAAGTTGTTTTTGGTTCGTCGTCATTCTCGCTGGAGAAAGGCGAGGATTGGGAGGCCCAGCGGGGCGAAAAGTGGAGAGCCTACGGCAACGCCCCACTGCCATTGAATCGGCGGACAATTCCCGCCGCCGCGATGCCTTGCACGCCGGAGGCGTGACAGAAAGTAGCCGGGGGTTGAGGCCCGAAACCCCCGGTGGGCGTCCGTCCTCCGATGCACCCCGGAGCGGGTGCCAGCAACTCCGGTCGGCGCACCTTTCTGGCATCCCTTCAGGATGCTCGATCAAAACACCGTAACCGGGGGTGTCGCCGCAGCGGCTCAACCCCCGGCTACTGTCTGGCACACCTCCGGTGTGCAAACCCGCTCAGCCGGCAGAGCCGGCGTGCCCCGGAATCCTTATTTCAATGGCAGTGGGGTAACGCCCCACTGCCATCGAATTAGCGGAGAATTCCCGCCGCCGCGACGCCTGGCGCGCCTCCGGCGTGCAAGGCACGGGTCGGGGGACCCGTGCCACGCGAACCGTTGGGCCGCAGTTCGTGTGGCGGGTGTTCCACGCGCTCACGCTCGCAGCGACCAACGACCGCGGTCACGCCACGCGACCGCGCTACGACGCAGCGGCGCGGGGCGGGCTGCACGCGCCGCGCTTCGGATTAGAAGGTGCTGTTGACGCGGAGGAGGAAGACCAGCGCGTTGCTGCGCGCGGCGCTGCCGCCGACGTGGCTGATGTATTGCAGATCGGGCTGCACGTTCACCTTGTCGGAAACCTTGAACTTGTAGTTCACCTCGAAGACGCGCTCGTAGTCCGGCGCGGGATCGCGGGGGGCGAGGAGTTGCGCGGTGCGCGCGAAACGCGGGCTGACCTGCGCGTGGGTGAAGCCCACGGCGGCCACGTCGTCGCCGCGGCCGGGGATCAAGCCGGTGAAGGCGAGGCCGGTGTCGAGCGCCCAGCTGATGGCGTTGCGATTGACGGGGGCGACGCCGACGCGGGCGTGGGCCTCGATGTTGCCCGCTTTGCCGGACTCGCCGGCGAGCGTTTGCTCGAGGACGGCGTAGCCGCCGTGATTGGAAGAATGCGTGGCGGGGGCTTTGCCGGATTGGGCGAAGCGGCGGCCGGCGGCGTCGTCGCGCACGTCGGCAAACTCGGCGGTGTGCCACCAGAGGCCGGCCTTGAGGCGCGTCGCGGCAGTCGCCTCGTAGGCGACTTCGGTGATGCCGAACCAGCCTTGGGCGCCGCCGACGCTGAGGTGGAGGCCGTCGCGGTTGCGCGAGGGATCGCCGGCGGGGGAGTTGAAGGTGTCGCCATCGTAGATGCCGGTGCGCCAGGTGGCTTTGTCACCAAGCTTCACCGCGAGGCGCGCGCCGGGGGCGGCGGCGAAGAAGGCGGGACCGGTGTTGACGGTGTTGGCGGAGATGAACGTCGGCCAACCGAAGGCGCTGTTGAAAAAATTACCGCCGACGGCCGTGCCGGAGAATTCCTCGTCGGCGAGCAGCGAACCGACGCGGAGGGACCACTGGGCGTTGCCGGCCTCAACCCAGAAGGAATAGAGGCGGACGCTGTTGAAGCCCTCGGTGTTGCTGAGGGCGAGGGCGTCGCCGACGAAGCGCTCGGTCGGGCCTTTGCCGGCGAGGGCGAGCAGGCTCGCGTAGCCGGAGAGGCGGACGGCCTCGGTGGGTTTTTCGAGTTTGGCGAAATCGGCGTGGAGGAGCGCGAGACCGTGGAAGGCCTGGTGCTTCGGCACATCGCCGGCGAGGCCGGAGGAGCCTTCGAGGGAAACGTCGAGCCCGACAGCGATGGGCTCGGCGGCGACGAGGAAGTTAAGCGAAGCGGCAAGAAGCGCCGCGAGGCGGAGGGATTTGTGGTGCATGGTGAAAAAAAGGGATCGGTCGGCGGGAACGAAAACTAAGGCGAAAATCGGGGCGCAGCGCGGAGCGTTTGAAGCTGAGAGCGAAGAGTCCAGAGCTGAGAGCCAATCCACGGAGCGCCGGCGCGGCGTCGGAGTCCGCGTGGTTTTGCTCTCAGCTCTGGGCTCTCCGCTCGGGTCCGCATGGTTTCAGTGTTGGGCGAAGGCGGGATACAGGCGCAGCACGGCGGACTCGACGTCGACGACCGTCAACGACGAGGCGGCATGGTCGGGCGGGAGCGCGGTGAAGCGCACGCGCGGCGCGAAGCGCGCGAGTTGCGCGGCGAGTTCTTCGGACGTGAAGAGGCCGTCGGCACCGAGGAGGACGACGTTGTCGTAGCGTTCCGGGAGGAGCGCGACGAGTGCGAGCGCGCCGAGGCCGTCGCGCACGGTGCGCACGCGCGGGCCGAGGTCAGAGATGCCGGCCTGCGCGGCGGCGCGCAGGACGGGTTCCTCGATGATGAGGAGGACGCTCGGCGGCGGGGGCGGCGGCGGGGCGACCGGAGCCGCGACGACCGGCGCAGCCGACACGGGCGCCGGCTCGGGCGCGGGCGGCGGCGGCGGCGGCAGCGGCCCGAGGTGGAAGAGCGGGGCACGGGTCGCCGACGCGGCGGCCACCTGATCGGCGGTGAGGCCGAGGACTTCGGCGACCTCGAGGGCGGAGCCGTAGATGCGCGTGGCGCGGAGGAGATGCT
>JBEANZ010000256.1:0-5124 GCA_041165185.1 Verrucomicrobiota bacterium
CTGCCGGCGCGGAGATATGGGAGGTCGCCGGCGGGGGAGTGAAGGGTCGACCATTTTTTCGTGGCGAGATCGAAGACGTCCACCTCGGCCACGGTGAGATCGAAGACTTGTTTCGTGGCGCCGGAAGAGCGGCGGCCGCCGGCGACGTAGATCTTTCCGTCCACGAACGCGGCTTGAAAATGATCGCGGGCGCGCGGCGCGTCGGGGAGGCGGGACCACTGTTTCGTTTTGAGATCGAGGACGTCGAGCCACGCGACGTGGCCGTCCCAATGGCCGTTGATGATGCCGCAGACGATGTAGAGTTTTCCATCGTGGATGACGGCGCCGGAACCGCCGCGTCGGCGATCGACGGGGAGCGCCGGGCCTTCGGCCCACGTGTCGGTGGCGGGATCGTAGATCGGGATTTGCGCGAGGGCCTGCTCGCGGGGATAGCCGCCGGTCATCGCGCCCGGGAGCCAGATATTGTTTTCCCACACGACAGGTTGAAAGTGGTGCGTCTCGACGGGCGGGGCCTTGCCCTCGGTCCATGTGCGCGTGGTGGAATCGTAGATGTCGACGGGTTGGATGCGGCGGCCACCGAGGAGGAAAAGTTTTTGGCCGAGCGCGACGAAGGCGGCTTCGTGGCGGGCGTGGGGATTGCCGACGGTCTCGACGGGTTGCCAGAGCGGCGCGGCTGCGGCCGCTGGTGCAGCGGAGGAGAGAGCGGGGTAGAAAGAGGCGGCGAGCAGGAGTGGCAGCAAACGACAATTCATGGACGGACGGAGCAGTGATATGAGCGTGAGAATCATGGCCGGCGGAGGCGCGCGACGAGATCGGCGAGCGCGGTGTCGGAGCCGACGTTGCCGGGGAAGACGACGTAACCGAGGCCGGGAAATCTAGCCTCGGGGCCGAGTTGCCAGACGGGGACGCCGGGGAGGGCCTGGCCCAGGACGAGCGCGCGGCGGACGCCGAGGCCGTGGGTGGCGGTGTCGCTGGAGGTGATGCCGCCTTTCGCGATCAGGTAGCGCGGGGCGACGGCGAGATTCTGCACGAGGTGAATCAGCGCGTCGGAAACGCGGCGGCCGATGGCGAGGCTCGCGGCGGGGTCGGAAGAGGTGACGAGTTTGCGACTCGTGTAGACGACGGTGTCGCGGCCGGCGGCGAGTGCGGCGTTGATTTGCGCGCGCGCGGTAGCGAGCGCGGCGGAGTGGAGGAGGGGATCGAGGAGGGTGGCGACGTTGAGTTCGATGGCGACGAGGTCAGGCTTGGCGAGAAGCGCGGCGAGTTGCGCGCTGGTTTTCGGGACGTAGGAGCCGACGACGGTGAGTCCGCCGTGTGGGGTGGACGTGCTGAACGCGGCGGGCGCGAGCAACGCCTGCTGCGGCGACTGGCCGATGCGCGCGGCGACGAAGCCGGCGGCGGTGCGATAAAGAAAACGCGAGCCGGCGCCCTCCGCGGCGAGCGTGGCGGCGGCGAACACCTCGATGTCGCGCGGCGCGGCGGCGTTGACGATGCAGACGGAGCCGCGCGGGAGGGCGCGGAGTTCTTCGGCGACGGCGCTGGGGCCACCGCGCCGAATCAGATCGACGGAGATCGTGGCGACATCGGCGGGGCGCACGCGGCCGGAGGTTTTTTCTTCGACGTAGGAAGGGAGATGCGAGTTGCGATAGCCGAACGCGGCGTCGCGGGCGAACGGCGTGTCCGCGGCCGGGACGAGGCGGTCGCCCTCGGCGACGTAGTGGGTGTCGTTGAGTGTGTAGCGTCCGCCCGCCTCGAAATAGGGCGTGAGGATCGTAGCGTCGAAGGGGCCGAGGATTTCGGCGAGCGTGTCGGTCTCGAGCGGGTAGTGGCCGCGGAGCGTGGAGTCGCTGCGGCTCGCGACGACAAAGGCGCGGCCGGTCGCGGCGGAGGCGGCGCGGAGATTGGCGGCGAGTTCCAGGTGCAGCGCGCGCGAGGCCGGTGCGGTGAGGCTGCGGGAATTGGTCAGGATGTAGAAACAGGCGGGCGCGGCGGCGAGTTCGGCGGCGAGTGTGGCGGTGTCCCATGCCGTGACGACCGCGATGTCGCGCACCGTTTGCGTGCCCGTGGGATCGTCGTCGAGGACGACGAGCGTGCGGCCGGAGGCGGACGCGGCGGCGGCGTTGGCCGCGAGGACATCGTGCGGCCAGACGGGCGGAAGTGCGGCGAAGGCGGCGCTCTTCGAGAGCGCGTTGGATTCGGACACAGACATCAGGCCCCGGTGACTTCGACGTGGAGATCTTGCGCCGCGGCCCTGGCGCGGAAGAGCGCGGGAATGTCCTGCGCGCCCTCGCGCGCCTTGAGCTGTGGTGAAATCACGGGTTGCATCGGAGGGATCAAATGGCGCGGAGTTTGGCCGGAAGATTTTTCTAGAACGAGAAAGTATTCGTCAGCTGATAAGTCGTCGGGACGTTGAGGCCGTAGATTCGCGATTCGTCCGGGTTGACGCGGATCACGCGCAGGTCGCCGCCTTGGCGGAAGAGATTTTGCACGTTGAGCTGCGCGGTCCAGCCCACCTTGCCACCGAAAATCTTTCGGCGGTAGGCCGTCATCACGCCACCGGTCAGCAGCGGGTCGCCTTTGATCTGGCGGTTGATGTCAGGGATTTGGAAGGGCAGGTTGTCGTCGAAATTTTTCGTGGGATCGGGGTCGCTCAAGTTTTTTAAGTCACCGATCCGCGCTTTGTCCTCCTTGGAGAGAAAATCGTAGAGGGTGAACGACGTTTCCTTGAGGCGATAGCCGATGGCCTTGCCGGACTCCCAGCGCAAGTTGGTGCCGAACGACAGGCCCCGCAGCCGGCCTTCGCGGACGGTGTAGTTGGCCGTCATGCGGGCCGAATATTCCGAGATGCCGGGATTGGGCCGGCCGATGCGGTCGATGCCGGTGAGGTATTGCGACGCCACCAAGTCGTTGAAGCGTTTGATGACGAGCGGACCGCCCGTGGCCAGGGCGGTGCGGGCGCGGGCGGCGGTGCCCCACGTGTTGTCTTCGCGCAGACTCAACCACGCGGCCTGCATGTAGAGCGGAGCGCGGAACGCGAGGTAGTCGCGCACTTCGGGGCCGATGTCGGCCACCTGATTGACGAGGCGGCTGACGTTGAACTGCATCCGCAGACTGCGCGTCGGATTGAAGGTGCCCTCCAATTCGAAGCCGCGCGAATCGGTGCTCTCAGTGGCGGACACGTTTTCCGGCGTCACATATTGGCCGACGGCGGTGCCCTTCGCGTCGAAATACGCCGGCTTCTCGATCACCGAGCCGTCAAGTTGCCGTTCGAGGAAGGTGAAGCCTTTCACGTTGTAGGTTTCGATCTGGGGCGTGAGCGGATCGTCGAGCGAGGGATTGCCGGTGAGGTAGCCGGCGCCCTGCATGGCGGCGAAGAGGCGGTTCTCGACGTTGCGAATCTGGCTGATCGCGGCGCGGCCGGTCGCGGAGTCGGCATTCTTCTGGCGGGAACGATACGCCGCCACGTTCACGTGGAGCTTCTCGTTGAACAACGCGAAGCCGATGCCGAACTCCTCCGTCTTGCCGGTTTGCGGGGGGATGGGGCGGTAGAGGTTGTCCACGCGCGGCGTGGAGAGCGCGAAATTTTCCGAACGGTTGGCGAACACGCGAATCGCGTTGGTCACGTGGAAAACGCCGCTGGCGGTTTTGGTCTGAACGTTGTGATAGGAGGAGGCCGGCTTCGTGGCGCGTTTGTAATCATCCGGACTCTGCAACGCATTCTGCCAATACTGGGCGTCGACGTTGGAGCTGATGCCGCGCTTCGCCGCGTAGGCCGCGCTGTCCAGCGCGATGTGCTCGAACTGCTCGAAGTTGTCGCGGCGCAGGCCAAACAAAGTCACCAGGCGGCGCTTCCAGAAAAAACTCTGCAGCGAGAGACCGTCGCCGCCCGATTTGATCGACGAGTAGCTGGCGTTGGCGCTCACGGCGGTGCCATACTCGAGGCCGCCGGTGTAGGTTTGCCAGATGCTCGGGACGTTCGGGAACGAGGTGACCGCGCCGGTGAGCGGCTGGTAATAGTTGAAATTGGCCTTTGCGAGTTTCGAGACGTCGAACGCGATCGAGTCGGGCAGGCCGGTGTAGCGCAGCCCGGTGTCGCCGGGTTGAATGGGATCGCCGATGTAGAAGAGCTGGCGCAGTTCGCGCAGGGTGTTGGTGTTGTCGCGCGCGAGATCGAGGACGCCGGGAATCTGGCTGAGGATGACCGGGACCTTCTGATAAAAAATCCGGTCGCTCTTCGTGTTGGAATACAGTCCGGCGAGCCGGTGAGTGCCGAGCCAACCGAGCCAGCCGTCGGCTTTGGTCTTCCTCGCGAAATCGAACTCGTAGCTGCCCTGCAGAATCACGTTCTGGCTGTTGCGGCGCTCGAATTTCTCCAGCTGCTTACCGCTGATGAAGGGGCGGAGGAAGTTGGTGTTGACGCGGCCGTCGGGCAGGACGGGGTTGATGTCGATATCGATCTGGCGGGTGGCGGAGGTGAGCGCGTCGCGATTGTAGAGCGAATATTTTTCCTTCTGAAACGTGGCCTGAAAAAAGAGATCCTTCGTCACCTGCTGATCGATGGAGACGAAGAACTTGTCGTCCTTGATCCGGCGGTGATTGCCCGGGAGGGACGCCAGATCGACGTCGAGAAAAGGGAAGATGCGTTCGTCCACGACCTGCGGGTCGGTGAAGGCATTGTTGATGCCCTTCTTCGGGTCGCTGGTCTGCGCGAAGTTGCGGCGCTGCGAGACGCGGAGGGCGGCCGCGACGTTGGTGTTGCCGGTGGTGGGGGCGGTCGAGCCGTTGGGCTCGCGGGCCGTGGCGCGCATGATGACGTTGTCCACCGGCGTGCTCCAATTCCCCGGCGTGAAGAACGCGACGAGATCCGTGGCGCGGGCATCGAGGCCGCGCCGATAGAGGCCGGGCTGCGCGCTGGAGAGAACGCCGTTGGCATCGTAAAGCAGATCGGGTGAACCGGGAATGTTGCCGCTGGCGTTGCCGACGGATTGGGCCAGCGAGTCCCAATAGGGCACCTTGAACAATTAAAATGTTGCGGCACAGATACTTGGCACTAGTCCTGCATCGTGTATGGCATGACGATTTACCAGTCGGGTTTTTTCGATGAAGCCGAACGTTTGGCGAAGC
>JBEANZ010000257.1:0-4811 GCA_041165185.1 Verrucomicrobiota bacterium
CGCGCTGCGCGTCGTCCGGCGCGCCGGCCGTCGTGAACATCCCGCGCAGCACGCGCCGCCGTTCGAGCCGCGCGACGGCGTCCTCCATCACCTGGAACTCGCCATCAAGCCCCAGCTCGAGGGGAAACGCGCGCACGACGCGCGCGAAAAACCCGTCGAGCGTGCCGAGGCTCAGGCGCGGCATCGCCTCCGTCGTCGCGCGCAGCAGCCGGAGGAAGTCCGCGCGCCGCGCCGTTGGCGCGCCGATTTCGGCGGCGAGCGTCGCGGCGCGCGCATCGTCGAGCGCGGCGGCGGCGAGCGCCGCGAGAATCTTGTCGAAGAATTCGCCGGCGGCCTTGCGCGTAAACGTCAGCGCCACGATGCGCTCCGGCGGCGCCCCGGCCGCGAGCAGCCGCACGAAGCGTCGCGTGAGCGCGTGCGTTTTCCCGGAGCCCGCCGACGCCAGGATCATCTCGTGCGCGGGGGCGTTCATGGCGCGTCCTCCCAGGCGATGCTCGCCGCCGCGCCCTCGTGAAACAGCGCCGCGAAGTCGTCGTGCTCCGCGTCGCGCGCGGTGAGTTCGCGCGGCGGCCAAAAATGGCCAGCGCGGATTTCCGCGCAGATTGTTTCCGCCGCCAGCCACGCCGAGGCGCGCGTTTCGATGGTGAATCCCTCCCACGCCGCGATGGCCGTTTCGCCCACGGCCTTGGGCAGGTTGAAATAGCCGCACGTCACGCCCGCGCCGAATTCCGCCGCGAGCGCGCGTTCGTAGAGCGGGAGCTGGAGGTCGGCCCACATGCGCGTTTTTTTTCCGTCGGTCGGCGCCAACGTCCACTCTGGCGGCGGCTCGTCGCCGCGCGGCGCGCGCGTGTGCGCCTCCGCCGGCGCCACCGCCCGGTCCGAGGTCTTGTAGTCGAGCACGCGCACCGCGCCCGTCACAGCGTGCCGATCGATCCGATCCATTTGGCCGACGACGGTGAGGCCGGAGATTTCGAGCTCGAATTTCTTCTCGACCGCGATTGTGCGCCAGCCGTCGGCGCGTGACGCGGCCTCGATCTCGGCGGCTTTGGCGAGGCGTTGACGCGCCGATTCCAACTGGATGAGCAACGGCAGCGACACTTCCGCGCCGTAGCGCGCGCGGGCGTGGCGGTCGAATTCCCCGAGGAGAAACGCGCGCAGCTCGTCGGCGTCCGCGCAGTCGCGCCGCGTCTCGTCGCGGCCGAGTGCCGCAAGCGCACGGTGCACGAGTTCGCCGAAGTCGCGCGCATCCAACTCGCTCTTGAACGGATCGATGGGCCGCATCCGGAGCACGTGGCGGAGGTAAAAACGAAACGGGCAGTCGAGCCACTGGCGCAGCGCCGTGACGGCCACGCGCGCCGGCGCGGCGCGGCGCGGCGCGCGCAACCGCCAGGCCCGCGCCCACGGCGCGCTCGGCCGGGGCGCTTCGGCCTCGCGGAACAGATGCCGCACGCGTGCCGGCAGCTCCGCGTCCGCGCAACGCAGCAGCAGCCGCGAGGGTCGCAACGGATCGCCGGCCGCCGAGGTCTTGCCGACGAGCAGATCGAGGCGCGGTCGGCAATGCGCCAGCGCCGCCAACACATAGGCATCGCGCGCGAAGCGCGTGGCGTTGGTTTTCAATCCGAGCCGCGTGCGCAACGCCTCCGGCAGAAACGCGTCGCCGACGACGACGCCCTCGGGCAGGCGCCCGTCGTTCGCGCCCGCGACGATCAGGTGCGGCGCATCCTCGAACAGCAGCTCGAGCACGCCGTGCAGTTCGAGCGCGCCGTCGGGTTTCGGCGCGCCGCGTTCGCGGCTCTCGGCGAACAGCGCCAGCGCCAACGCCCAACCGTCGGCGGTGGCGGGCGCGGGAAATTTTTCCATCGCGCGCGCGCAGTCGCGCACGATTTCCATCCACGCCTTCGCGGACTGCTCGAAGCGCGCATCCGCCTCGCGCGCCGTGTCGAGCCGCCGGCGCGCAAAAATCATGGCGAGTGCGGCGGCGGCGTTGTCGGGAAACGCGCCCGTCGTCAGCGTCGTGTGCAATGTCGCGAGCTGGTCGAGCGCCGCCGCGAAAGCGTCGGCCGCGTGCGCTCGCGCCGCCGCGAGATCGGCCGGTAGGTGGCGGGCGTGAAGGGCGTCGAGCGCGGCGAGAAAATCGGCGGGACCGGCTTCGCCGGCGTCATCGGTGGCCAGCCACGCGAGCATGTCCGGGCAGCGCGCGAGCCGGGCGACCGCGTCGAACGTGGGGGCGCGCGCAAACGCGGCCAGCGCCGCGAGCAGGTGAAACAACGGCTCCTCCGTGCGTGCGTGTCCCTCGGGATCGAAGGCGGCGAGGCCGGCGTGTGCCAGCGCCCGCACGAGCGGCGGCGCGATCTCCGGATCGGCGACGCCGATAGCGAGCAGTCCGTCGGGTCGCTCGTAGCGTTGCGCCGCCTCGGCGATTCGCTCGGCCTGCGCGGCCGGATCCGCGCAGAGGTGCGTGCGGTGAAAAAAATCCGGCAGGTCCAGCGCGCGCTGCTCCCACACGCTCGGGATCGGCCGGCCCCAGGCGTCGAAGTTCGCGGCCTCGGTCTCCGGCGCAAACACCACGATGTCCACGGGCCGCTCCTCGGCGTGCGCCGCGAGCACGCTCACCGCCAGCGCCAGCGGATCGGGCGCCGCGAGCACGACGACGCGGGCGATGGCGGGCGACAGTGGCACGCGCGAAGCCGCGGCGATTTTCGCGGCCTGCTCGTCGCGGAGAACGCGCGCGGCGAGCGCGGCGTCGTAGCGGCGTTCGAGGGAGGCGAGTTCCCGCCAGCGATCGGTTTCGGGACAATCCGCGCCAGCGCGTGCGCCGACGTCGGCGATGCGCAAGCCGCCCTCGGCGAGCATCGTTTGGAGGCGGGCAAACGTCTGCGCGAGACGCAGCGCCCACGCGAAATTCCGCGCCGGCGGATCGAGCGGAAACACTGCGCGAAATTCCGCGAGCGGCAGCGCGGCGCACACCTCCGCCCACGCGAGCAGGGTTTCGAGCCGCGTCGCGACGCCGCTCGCGGGGAGCGTTTCGTTGACGAGGATTTCCGGCGTGAGCACGCGCGGCGGAAAGACCGCCGAGCCGCGCGCCGCCGCGTAGTCCGCCAACGCCTCGCGCAAGCGGCGGCCCGACTGGCGCGTCGGCACGACGACGAGCGTGTCGCTCAAATCGAGCGGGCCATCGCCGTGCCACGCGCCCGCGAGCCAGGCCGCCGCCGCCGGCAGCAGCGGGCGGTTCCACGGGAGAAAATGTCGGCGGACGTTGGCCGGAGCGGATGCCACGCGGCGAGGATGGGTGCGCGCGGCGCCGGGCCGCAACCTCAGCGCAGCAAAATCACGCCGCCGTCGATGTCGTAGGCGGAGCCCGTGATGAAGCCCGCCTCGGCCGAGCAGAGAAACGCGACGAGCGCCGCGATCTCGGCGGGCTGGCCCATGCGGCCGATGGGCTGCGTGGCCGAGAGATTTTGAAACATCTCGGCCTCGCGGCCCGGGTAGTTTTTCGCGAGGTAGCCGTCGACGAACGGCGTGTGCACGCGCGCCGGGCACACGCAGTTGCAGCGGATTTTCTGGCCGATGAAGTCGCGCGCCACGGAGAGCGTCATCGTGAGCACCGCGCCCTTGCTCATCCCGTAGGCAAAACGATCGGGCACCGCGATTTTGGAGACGGTCGAGGCGACGTTGACGATCGCGCCGCCGCCGGCCGCGAGGAGTTTCGTGACGCCGAAATGCAGCCCGTGGTAAACGCCGCGGACGTTGACGCCGTAAACGCGGTCGAGCTCCTCCGGCGTGGTGGTGAGCACGGTGCCGATGCTGGCGACGCCGGCGTTGTTGACGAGCACGTCGAGTTTTTCCACCTGCGCAAACGCCGCGCGCATCGAGTCGGTGCTCGCGACGTCGGCGGCGAGCACGCGCGCGGCACCGCCCTCGGCGCGGATGAGCGCGGCGGTTTCCTCGCCGGCCTCGGCGCGCGCCTCGAGGATGGTCACGTGCGCGCCCTCGGCGGCGAGCCGCTGCGCGATGGCACGGCCGATGCCGGAGCCGGCGCCGGTGACGAGCGCGTGTTGGCCGGTGAAACGGGAGGAGAGGGGAGTCGCCATGCGCGCAGTCTCACGCGCGCCGCGCCACGAAATCGAGTGCGATTTTTGATGGAGGCGTGGCGCGCGCGGTTTCGCGGCTGCTGCGATCATTGGCACGGAGACGTCACAACGTTGGGCTTGTAATGCAGGTGCGCGCGCCAAGGACTCCTCCAGCCCGCCACCATTTTCATGCGCACCCACTGCTCCGCTCTCCTCTGCATCGCCATGGCCGGTTCTCTTGTTGCGCAAACGGCTGCGTCGTCGCCAGTGGTCGCGCGCGAGGACCAGCCGCTTCAGCTCGAGGCCTTCACCGTCACCGGCTCCAACATCCGCCGCGTCGACGCGGAGACGGCGTTGCCTGTCACGGTGGTGACACGCGAGGACCTCGATGCGCGCGGCGCGGCCACGATGGCGGAATTGTTCGAAACGATTTCCTCCGCCGAGATCTCCGCCATTTCCGAGATCAACAACGGCCCGCAGCTCGCCCGCGGCGACGTCGCCTCGATCGATCTGCGCGGCATCGGCTCGGGCAGCACGCTTACGCTGCTCAACGGCCGCCGGATGGCGCCGCATCCGATCTCGATGGCGGACAACGGCGTGCCCTCGCTTGCCGTGAACATCAACACCCTCCCCCGGGCCTGGGTGGATCGCGTGGAGAGTCTCCGCGATGGCGCCTCGGCCAGTTACGGCGCCGCTGCGGCGGCGGGTGTAATCAACAGCCGCGTCTCGCGCAACGCGGTG
>JBEANZ010000258.1:0-3661 GCA_041165185.1 Verrucomicrobiota bacterium
CGCTCGACGCCGCCTACGCGCGCGTGATGGACTCCGGTCGTTTTCTCCTCGGCGAGGAACTCGCCGTCTTCGAACGCGACTACGCCGCGAGTATCGGCGTCGCCCACTGCATCGGCGTCGCCAATGGACTCGAAGCCCTCCAACTCGTCCTCATGGCGCGCGGCATCGGCCCCGGCGACGAAGTGATCGTGCCCTCCAACGGCTACATCGCCACCTGGCTCGCCGTCACGCACGTCGGCGCGCGCCCCATCCCCTGCGAGCCCGATCCGCTCACCCACAACCTCGACCCCGCGCGCCTCGCCGCCCTCGTCACGCCGCGCACGAAAGCGATCCTCCCGATCAATCTCTACGGGCAACCCGCCGACTTCCTCGCGATCCACGAAGTCGCCGCGCGCCACAACCTCTTCGTGCTCGAGGACGCCGCGCAGTCCCACGGCGCGCGCTGCCGACTCGGTTGTAGGGCGGGGTCGCCGACCCCGCCGAACGACCGCACGCCAAAAGAGCCGCCCGCTAATTGCACGTCGCCCGCGCCGACCGGCGGGGTCGGCGACCCCGCCCTACAATCATCCGCCTGGTCCCACGCCGGCGCCCTCGGCCACGCCGCGGGCGTGAGCTTTTACCCGAGCAAAAACCTCGGCGCCCTCGCCGACGCCGGCGCCGTCACGACCAACGACGCCGCGCTCGCCGAAAAAATTCGCCGCCTCCGCAACTACGGCTCCGTCGTCCGCTACGAACACGAGCTGCCCGGCCTGAACTCGCGCCTCGGCGAACTCCAGGCCGCCTTTCTCCGCGCCAAGCTCCCGCACCTCGCCGCGTGGAACGCCCGCCGCGCCGCCCTCGCCGCCATCTACCTCGAAAAACTCGCCGGCGTCGGCGACCTGTTCCTCCCCTTCCCCGCCGAGTTCGCGACGCACGTATGGCACCTCTTCGTCGTCCGCACCGCGCGCCGCGCCGCGCTGCAAGCCCACCTCGCGGCCCGCGACATCGGCACGCAGATCCACTACCCGACCCCGCCGCACCTCACGCCCGCCTACGCCGGTCTCGGCTACGCGCGCGGTGATTTTCCATTCGCGGAGCAACTCGCCGACGAAGTCCTGAGCCTCCCGATCAGCCCGCACCACACGCCCGAACAAATCGCGTTTGTGTGCGCGAGCGTGCGCGAGTTTTTCGGTGATTGAGTCGTGGACGAGGCGTCCCGCCTCGTGGTTCAGAGTGCTCGCACCCCCGCAGCCCACGCCCCGCCGCCTACGCACTGCAGTCCCCTTCCGCGCCCCTTCCCGGACCGCCAACCCCTGAGGCGGGACGCCTCAGCCACGACTCGTCGGCGCGACCTCGCGCCAGAATTTCCCCTCGTAGTGATCCTGGATCGCGGCGAGCTCGGGGCGGTTGAAGATCCGCCGGCCGTCGGCGCGCAGCGTGTAGCCGTCGTTCGCGTGCACCACGTAGATCGGCTGGCCTTCGTGTCGCGCCTCCAGCCCCGCCACCGCGCACGTGTGCAGCGAGGTCTTGCCGCGCGCGTGCCACACGCCGCCGCTCACCGTGCGCACCCGGAGTTTTTCGGCATAGATGGCGGCGACAAACGCGTCGTTTTCCCAGAGGTTGCCCTGCCCGCGCACGCGCTCGGCCAGCCGTGCAAACGACTCCAGCAAACACCCGCGCCGCACGATCCAGAAGCCCGAGCTGAAATAGGCGTCGTCCGCCCGCAGCCCGAGCGCGCGCAGATTTCCCTCGTGCACGATGGCGCCGTTCGACTGCACGTGCGCGTCCACGATCACATCGTAGCCCGCGAGGAGTTCGCCGAGCGCGGGCAGCGGCCGCAGGAACAGCGCATCCGCATCGATCCACACGAGCGCCTCCCACGGCGGCGCGGGCGGTGCGACGTATTCGCCGAGCCGCGCCTTGCCCTCCCAGGCGTGCGTGCCGCGCAGCGCCGGCCCCGCCGCGAAGTGCAGGCCGGGGATCGCGCGCAGCAGCGCCGCCTGCTCCGGCGTGAGCCCGTAGTCGCACACGACCAGCGGCGTCGCGGCGTGGTGCGTTTTCCACGAGGCGAGCAGCATCGTGAGGTTGGCAAAGTGCGCCGCGTTGGCGCCGGTCGCGATCACGGTGGCAAGTTCGCTCATGGGCGAGGCGAGAAACGCGAGCCGCCCGGACGGCTCAAGCCAATAACCCGCGCGCGTCGCTCACGCTTTCGTGATGACGGCGAAGCGGTTCTTCAGCGTCAGGAAATACGCCTCGAAGTAGCGGTAGCTCAGGTGCGCGACGAGCAGCGTCGCCGCGAGCGAACCGACGACGACCGCGACATACGTGCCGACACGCATCCGCACGACGCTGAATCCGAGGGCGTCGAGCGCCGCCATCACGAAGAACACCGCGATGAGATGGTAACAATACATCCCGTAGGTCCGCCGCCCGAGCGCCCCGATCCACGCCCAGCGCCCGATCTTGTAGAAGGAGTTTGCCGCGAAATTCTGTTCCGCGATCACGAAGGCGAAAAACGCCGCCGCCAGCACCGGCAGCGTCTGCACGATAAACGGCCGCGCCGCCGACTCCGCCCACGGGTAGCGCCGGAGCGGCAGGAGCGCCAGCCCCACCACATAGCCCGCGACGATCGCGCCGCGCGGGAGGGCGGCGAGCCGCGCGAGAAATTTTTCCCGTTGCGCGAGGCACGCGAGCGCCGCGCCGGTCGCGAGGTAGAGCACGCTCGAGAGCGAGTGGTATTTGAACCACATGCTCCCCGCCGGCGCATACGCCCAGCGAAACGCCAGCGACCCCGCGATGATCAGCGCAAACGCCGCGAGCAGCCGCCGCGGCGGCACCAGCGCGACGACCCACGGACAGAAGAGGTAGAATTGCTCCTCGACGGAGATCGACCAGAGGATGCCGGCGAAGAGGTTCGTGATGCCGTTGAGCAGGTAGTCGAAGTTGCCGAGAAACGACGCGTAGAGCCACGGGTTGAGCCGGTCCGTCGCGATCGCGAGCGGGAAGCCCGGCGGCAGCGCGCCGCGCAGCGCCGGCAATAGCCACAGGCTCGCCGCGAGCACCGCGTAGTAGACCGGCCAGATGCGCAGCACGCGCCGCAGGTAGAAGCTGCCGACGCGAATCTCGCCCGCGACCGCGCGCTCCTTGATGAGCAGGTAAACGATGAGGAAGCCGCTGAGCGTGAAGAAAAAATTCACGCCGAGATCGCCGTTGAGCAGAAAGTAGAGGCCGAACCAGTTCACCCACGCCTTGTGGCTGTCGTAGCCGAGGAGGTTGGTCGCGTGGCTCACGAACACCGCGAGAAACGCGAGGAAGCGCAACCCGTCGAGGTGCGGAAACGAAACGGCGGTGGGGCGATTCATGCGGGGCGCGCCGAGCATCGCGGCCCGCGCGCGCGACTGCCAAGCTTTCTGTGCGCCGTGGAGTTCGCCTGCCAACGTAGGCCGCCCGCTCGCTGGCGCTTCACCAACGCGCGAGCGAGCTCGCAGCCTACGTCGGCGCGCGCACGCGCTACGAATTGCGCCGCCGCCGGGATTGCGCTGGACACCCACGCCGCCGAACACGTTAAGACCAACGCGTGAGTTCGCCCGCCTCGCCCTCCCTCGCCACCGCGCTCAGCCCGTGGGGCATCGCCGCGAACCTCTGGCGCCACCGTGATCTCGCGCGGCAGTTTGCACTGCGC
>JBEANZ010000259.1:0-4130 GCA_041165185.1 Verrucomicrobiota bacterium
CGTTACCTTTAACCAGCCCGTCACCGTCGCCACCGGTTGGTTCACTCTCGCCAGCACCAAGAACGGCGCGCTCGCCGCGACCGTCACCGGCGGCCCCACCACCTACACGATCACGCCGCCGGTGAAGTTCACCGACAACGACACCGTTACCGTCAACTTCATCGCCGCGCAGATCACCGAGAGCGCCACCGGCACGCTCCACCCCGCGGCCAACACCACGATCTCGTTCACCACCGCCGTCCCCGTCGCGCCCTCGATCACCACGCCGCCCGTCGCCGCGACCGTCAACGCCGGCGCGACCGCCACGTTCACCGTCGTCGCCGGCGGCACCGCGCCCTTCAGTTACCAGTGGCGCAAAGGCGGCGTAAACATCACCGGCAACCCCTCCGCCAACACCGCCACGCTCTCCCTCGCCAACGTCCAGTCCGGCGACGCCGCCAACTACGATGTCGTCGTCGGCAATGGCGTCGGCACCGACGCCACCTCGACCGCCGTCGCGCTCACCGTCACGCCCGTCGCGCCGACCATCGTCACGCCGCCCGCCGCCGCCACGCTCCTCTATGGGAGCAACGCCACCTTCACCGTCGTCGCGAGCGGCACCACGCCCTTCACCTACCAATGGCGCAAGGGCGGCGTAAACCTCGCCAACGGCGCCGTCACCAACGCCGCCACCGTCTCCGGCGCCACCACCATCACCCTCACGCTCACCTCCATCACGAGCCTCGACGCCGGCAACTACGACGTCGTCGTGACCAACAGCGTCAACTCCACCACGAGCGCCGCCGCCGCGCTCACCGTCACGCTCCCGCCCCCCGGCCCGCAGACCAACTACGCCGGCGGCGCCTACGCGCAAAACTTCGACACGCTCCCGACCACCGGCACGACGACGTTCACCGGCGCCGCGCCGTTTGATCTCTCTGCCGCGCCCGCCAACGCCACCGGCCTGGCCGGCTGGAGTCTCGTCGGCATCAGCGGCACGCCCACGCTCATCGCCGGCACCGGCACCGCCACCAACGGCGCCGCCTACTCCTACGCCTCCGCCGCCGCCACCACCGATCGCGCGCTCGGTTCGCAGGGCAGCGGCTCCGTCGTCGCGCGCTTCGGCGTCTCCTTCGTCAACACCACCGGCGCCACGCTCAACACGTTTACCCTTGGCTACACCGGCGAGCAGTGGCGCAACGGCGGCTCCACCAACGTCAACAAACTCACCTTCGCCTACGGCCTCGGCGCGACGAATCTCTCCGTCGGCGCGTTCACCAACGTTGACGCACTCTCGCTCAGCTCCGTCGTCTCGTCCGCCACCGCCGGCGCCCTCGATGGCAACGCCGCCGCCAACCGCATCGTCCTCGCCCCCGTCACGATCACCGGCCTCGCGTGGGCGCCCGGCCAGACGCTCGTGTTGCGCTGGAGCGACGCCGACGACACCGGCGCCGACGACGGCCTCGCCATCGACGACCTCACGTTCACCGCGACTCCCGTGATCACGACCGCGCCCGTCGCGCAAACCGTCAACGCCCTCACGAACGTCTCCTTCACCGTCGCCACCTCCGCGACACCCGTCACCTACCAGTGGCGCCGAAACGCCGTCGCGATCACCGGCAACACGTCCGCGACCACCGCCACGCTCACGTTGACCGCCGTCAACGCCGCCTCCGCGGGCGCCTACGATTGCGTCGTCACCAACTCCGCCGGCTCGACCGCCTCGCCCGCCGCCGCCCTCGTCGTCAACAAGCTCCCCGCCACCGTCGCGCTCTCCAACCTCTCCCAAAATTACGACGGCACCGCGAAGGCCCCCACCGCCGTCACCACGCCCGCCGGCCTCGCCGTCGACTTCACCTACAACGGCGCCGCCACCGCGATCAACGCCGGCACCTACACCGTCGCCGCCACCATCAACGACCTCGCCTACGCCGGCACCACCGGCGGCACGTTTCTCGTCAACAAGGCGGTCGCCAACATCACGCTCGCCTCGCTCAACACCACCTACGATGGCACCGCGAAATCCGTCCTAGCCTCGACCACTCCCGCCGGCCTGAAGTTCACGCTCACCTACGCCGGCGATGCCGCCGCGCCGACCGACGCCGGCACCTACATCGTCGCCGCCGTGCTCACCGAGGCCAACTACACCGGCAGCTCCAGCGCCGTCCTCACCATCGCGCGCGCGACGCAGACCGTCGCCTTCGCGCCGATCACCGGCGTCGTCACCGTCGGCGTGCCGTTCACGCTCGGCGCGAGCGCCAGCAGCGGGTTGCCCGTCACCTTCTCCGTCGTCTCCGGCAACGCCACGCTCGCCGGCGCGAGCGCCACCTTCACCGACGCCGCGCCCGTCACGCTCCGCGCCACGCAAACCGGCACCGCCAACCTCGCCGCCGCCTCCGCCGAGCTCACCCTCACCGCCGGCAAACAAAACCAGTCCATCGCGTTCGCCGCGCTCGCCGATGTCACCGCCGGCCCCGCGCCGCTCGCGCTCAACGCGACCGCGACCTCCGGCCTCGCCGTGACGTTCACCGTCGTCTCCGGCCCCGCCACGATCAGCGGCAGCGCGCTCACGCTCACCGGCGCGTCTGGCACGGTCGTCGTCCGCGCCGCGCAGGCCGGCAACACCGTCTTCAACGCCGCCCCCTCCGTTGATCGCTCCTTCGTCGTCACCGCCGCGCCGCGCAACACCGCCCCCGTCATCACGTCGCAACCCACCGCGCAGGTCGCGCAACTCGGCGCCGCCGCGAGCTTCACCGTCGTCGCCACCGGCACTCCGGCCCCGACCTACCTCTGGCGGAAAAACGGCAACGAAATTTCCGGTGCCACGTCGGCCACGCTCGCGTTTACCTCCGTCGTCGCAGGCGACGCCGCCGGCTACGATGTCGTCGTCACCAACTCCGTCTCGTCCACCACCAGCTCGCTCGCCCGCCTCACCGTCGCGACCGTCGCCGTCGCCCCCGTTATCACGCGCCAACCCGGCAACGTCACCGTCGTCGCGGGCCGCAGCGCGACGTTCACGGTCGTCGCCACCGGCGCGCCCGCGCCGACCTACCAGTGGTTCCGCAGCGTCGCGCAATCCGGTGCCGGCGCACCCGCCGCCCCAATCCCCGGCGCCACCAGCGCCACGCTCACGCTCGCGAACGTTACCACCGCCGACGCCGGAAACTATTCCGTCGTCGTCACCAACTCCGCCGGCGCCGTCACCTCCGCGCCCGCCACGCTCACCGTCCTCCGCCGCAGCTACGCCGGCTCCTATTTCGGCACGCTCGGCACCGGCGGCACCTTCGCGCTCCTGATCGGCGACGATAACATGGGCGTCTTCCTCGGCTTCGCGCCCGGCTCGTCCACCGCCTACGTGAGCCGCGCCGTCACCGTCGACGACACCGGCGCGTTCCGCTTCACCACCACCACGAGCGGCACGCCCGCCGCCGCCGCCGCGCCCCTTCCCGGCGCCGCGTTTCTCGTCGTGGCCGCGGCCGTCAACGACCTCGCGTTCACCGGCACCATCTCCGACACCGGCGCCCTCACCGGCGCCGCCACGGGTGGCGCGGGCATTTCTCTCGCGGGTGCCAAGACCGCCGACACCGGCGCCGCGTCCGCCGTCGCCGGGTTTTACCAGGCCACCGCCGCCGGCTCCTCCGCGCAGACGCTCACCATCGTGAGCGCGACCGGCCAGGCCTTCGTCCTCGCGCAGACCGGCGCGACCGCCGACGCCGGCACCGGCACCGTCGACGCCACCGGCAAACTCACCGTCACCACCGCGGCCCGCGGCACGATCTCCGCGACGGTCACGGCCGACACCGCGGCCCTCACCGCCACGGTCACCACCGCGGCCGGCGTCAGCACGACGTTCACCGGCTTCGCCGACAACTCCGCCGCGCTTGCGCAACAGCGGATCGTCAACATCTCGACGCGCACCACCGCCGGCATCGGTGACCAAGTGGCCATCGTCGGTTTCGTGATCACCGGCCTCGAATCGAAGCCCGTCCTCATCCGCGCCGTCGGCCCCGCACTCCGCGCCCTCGGCGTCACCACCGCCCTCGCCGCCCCACGCCTCGATCTCCGCAACGCGACCTCGCTCCTCCTCGCCAACACCGGCTGGGGCACGGCCGGTAACGCAGCCGAGATCGCCAACGCCGCCGCCCGCTCCG
>JBEANZ010000260.1:0-5555 GCA_041165185.1 Verrucomicrobiota bacterium
GCGAAACGTCGCGCTCTTCTCAACGAGCGCGTCGCCCGCGCCGACTTGGAAAAACGTCGCCGTCAGCTCCGCCCCCGCCGCGATCTGAAGATCGTCCGCGAGCCAGCGGTTGATCACGACCTCGCGCGGGCCGAGATCGGCGGGAAGAAACGGCGCCGCCGCGGCCGTCGTCGCGCTCGCGATGGAATACGGCGTCGCGCGCTCGCCCGCGCGCAGGTCGTTCACCAGATACGAAACCACCGGCTGCGCCGCCGGCACCGCCGCGGAAATCGCCTGCGCCATCGGCGGATCGAGGAAGATGCGCTCGGAGGTCACATCGAAAGCCCGCGCCGCCTCTCGCCACGGCAGCGCGAGCCCGTAGTCGGCGAGCCGCACGGTGCGCGCGAGCGCCGAGTTGAGCGCCGCTTCCTTCGTAGGGCTGCCGCTTGTCGGCAGGCCGTCGCGATTGTCACCTGCGTCGCGCGACCCGTCTTCGCTGCGCTTCGCCGAGGCGAGCGGCTCGGCGGCGAGCGCCGGCCCTGCACGGAGCAAAATCAGATTCGCGCGCTGCGGGCGGTTGACCGCCGCTTGCAGGAGCGAGATCGGCAGGAACACCGAGGGCGGCGCGACCTGCGTGGCCTCGAGGTTGAACCGGCCAAACGCCCCCTCATCCACGATCGCGGCGACGGTGCCGCGCACCGATTCCAGCTTGGCCTCGGCGCCGGCGATGGGCGCATTGCCCGAGAGCACGCCGAGTTTTTGCAGGCGCACGACGAGCGTGTCGCCGACCTTCAGCGCGAGCCGGCGCGCGAGCACGGTGTTGACCGCGATCTCGTTTCTCGCGGCGTCGAGCGCGAGGCTCGTGGGCTCCGGTGCCAACGTCCAAAACGCGGGCGTCACACCGACGAGCTGCACCTGCGGGGCAAAGGCGCGCGTGGCCGGCTGCGTCGCCGTGCCGCGCGCGAGCAGCACGGGCGCCGCGCGCACGCCAGCCGCCTTCGCGAGTTCGTCGGCGAGCGCCTCGCGAAAAAACCGGTCGCCCGCCGCGACGACATGCGTCGTCTGCCCGATGCGCTGCGCCGCAATGCGCCGCAACGACGCCGCCACGGAATCGCCGGCAAACAAACCACCGAGCAACGCCGTCGCCCCCAACACCGCCCCGGCCAACACGCCAAGATAGGACCAGCGGTGATGCGACACGCTGCGCAGAACAAAGTGGAAGGCAGTCATCGAGGCGTGCCTACTCACACAACGAGTTTTCCACCTTCGATCCGCAGCGTGCGGCCCATGCGGCTCGCGAGGCCGGGGTTGTGGGTCACGACCACGAGGGCGGCGCCGGCGGTGGCGTTGGTGCTGAGGAGGAGATCGGCGATGCGCTCGCCGGTCGAGGGGTCGAGCGAGCCGGTGGGCTCATCGGCGAGGATAAGTTTCGGGCGGTTGATGAGGGCGCGGGCGATCGCGACGCGGAGTTGCTCGCCGCCGGAGAGTTGCCACGGGCGGTGCGTGAGGCGGTCGCGCAGGCCGACTTGCTCGAGGAGCGTCTCCGCACGGGCGCGCACGTCGCGCTCCGGCTCGTCCCAGCCACCGGCGAGACGCGGCACGAGCACGTTTTCCAAGATCGAGCACTGCGGCAGCAGGTAGTGCAGCTGAAAAATAAAACCAATAGAGCGATTGCGGAAACGCGCGGCGGCCGTGGCGTCGAGTCCGTTGAGCGCGGTGCCGTCGACCGTGATCGTGCCGTTCGTGGGCTGATCGAGGGCACCGAGGAGATTGAGCAGCGTGGTCTTGCCGCTGCCTGAAGGGCCGACGATCGCGACCGACTCGCCCGCCGCCACACGCAGGTCGAGATCGCGCAAGACGGCGACGGGGCCGGCGGGACTCTCGTAGGATTTGGAAACGCGGGCGACGTCGATCATGGGAGTGCGGACATAGGGAAAAACTTAACCACGGATGGACACGGATGAACACAGATTAGGAAACCCAAACCTCCCGATCCTAGAATGCGGTTCTTATCCGTGTTCATCCGTGTCCATCCGTGGTTGAAAAAATCTGCTCTGCTCTCAGCTCAGGATTTTCCACCGCCGGGCCTTGAACTCCTGGATGGGCAGCGTGCCGGCGGGGACGGGCTCGACGGTGATGCGGATCTGAAACGCGCTGCGCAGGCGGCGGGCGAACTCCTCTGCGAGATCGGGCGCGGCGGTGAGCGGCTCGAAGCGCACGCGCACCTCGGGCAGCGCGGCGCGGCGGTCAATTTCGACTTGGTATTCGCGGATGCCGCCCATCGCGCGCACGACAGCATCGACGGCGGCCGGATAAAGGTTCACGCCGCGCACGATTACCATGTCGTCGGCGCGGCCGAGTATGCCGCCGTCGAGCGCGTAGGCGTCGGGGTCTTCGCCGGGTAGCGCGACGGGGCGCACGAGATCGCCGGTGCGGTAGCGCAGGAGCGGGCAGGCATCGCGGCCGAGCGTCGTGAGGATGAGTTCGCCGGTCGCTCCCGCCGGCGCGGGCAGGTTGGTGCCGGGCTGGAGCACTTCGCAAAAATAGCGGTCGTGCATCAGGCGCAGTTGCGACGGCTGCTCCGCGGTGCCGTGCGAGACGGGGCCCACCTCCGTCATGCCGTGGTGATCGACCACACCGGCGCCCGGCCAGCCTTGCGCGATGCGCGCGCGGATTTCCGGCACGCTGCCGCCGGGCTCACCGGCGACCATCACGCACTCGACGCCCGACTGCGCGAGGTCGATGCCTTCCTGCCGCGCGACATCGATGAGGCGCAACGCATACGTGGGCGTGCAGCAGAGGATGCGCGGGCGTTGCGCCATCAGGAAACGCAGGCGCTCGCTGCTGCTCATGCCACCGGCGGCGATGGTGCGGAGGCCGAGCTGTTGCGCGGAATCAAACGCCGTCCAGAAACCGAGGAACGGCCCGAAGGAAAACGCGAAGAACACCGCGTCGCCCGCGTGCGCGCCGGCGCTGCGCCAGATCGTTTTCCAATTTTCGAGGAGCCACTGCCAGCTCTCGGCGTTGTCGAGCCACACGATGGGCCGGCCGCTCGTGCCGCTCGTCTGGTGGAAGCGCGTGTAGGTTTTTTCGGGAAACGTGAGCGTCGTGCCGTAGGGCGGATGCGCGAGCTGATCGCGCGCGAGTTCGTCCTTCGTCGTGAAGGGCATGCGCGCGGAGAAATCCGCGAGCGAGGAAAACGCCGCACGGTCACCGCTCCCGGAAATCGCGCCGGCCGCGGCGAGTTTGCCGTGGTAGAAACGATTCGTCGGCGCGATCGCGGCGACAAGGCGGTTGAGCGCCGCGAGCTGTTGCTGCGCCAGCGCACCCATGGGCTTCAACGCGCGCCGGGGGCCGCGGGCGCGGCGGATATCACGGCGGCCTTCGCGGTTTTCGGCGCGGGCGCGGGCTTGTAATAGCTCACGAGGCAGCCGCCGACGGCCGCGAGCACGATGCCCGCCCAGAATTGCCACGCGATGCCGCCCCAGCCGTCTTTCGGCGGATGCATGAGCGTCGCCGCGATGGCGTTCACGATCGGAGCGCAGGCGAAGACGATTGCCATCACGACGGTGGGCGTGCCCTTCGCGCCGAACGCGAGCAAAATGCCGAACGCGCCGATGGCGCCGAGCGCGCCCGCGAAAAGCGAGAGCCAGATGCCCTTGGCGGGGAAATTGAAATCGGCACCGTTGATCTTCAGGACCGCGAGCGGCGCGAGCACGGCAATGATGAAGTAGGCGACGCCCACGAGGAGAAACGCCTTGTAGCGCCCGTTGATGGGATCGCCCATGGCCATCTGGCCGCTGTGGAGATAGACGCCGTAGAGACCCCAGGTCGCGACGGTGAGGAATGCGTAGAAGAGCCAGTTCATGGTGTGGGAGAAGTTGAGAGTTGAGGGATGAGAGTTGAGAGACTGAAGATCGGAATTCTTAACCACGGATTTCACGGATGAACACGGATCAAGGCATTAATCAAACAGGGTTTGATCCGTGTGCATCCGTGTAATCCGTGGTGAACGATCAGGCGGGGGTCGCCATGGCGGCTTCGAGTTTGGCACGAAGCCCGGCGGGGATCGGGGTCTTGCGGATTTCGCGGGTAGCCGTGTCGAGTTCGACGTGGATAATGCCGAAGGTGCCAGCGGCGAGTAGAGGGCGACCGGGGGCATCGGTGGAGAAAATTGCGAACGCGTAGCTCAGGCTCGTCGTGCGGAGCTCAGTGATCCGCAGACAGACTTCGAGGGTTTCCTGGAAGCGGGCGGGCTTGTGGTATTTGCAGCTGACTTCGATGCGCGGCCAGCCGTCGTGCGTCGCGCCGTCGGACGAGTGGACGCTTGTGCCGAGCGAGCGGAAAAACGCGTGCTCCGCGACCTCCACGAAGCGGAAGAAATTCGCGAAGTGCATGATGCCGGCGAGATCCGTGTCGGCGAACTCGACCATGCGGCGATGACGGAAATGAAAAGGGGTGGTGGCGTCCATGCGTGATCCGGGTCAGGCGCGCGCGGCGGTGAGGCGCGCGGTGGCCCGGAGGAATTCAGCGCTCATCGTCGGGGCGGAGAATTTTTTTTCAACGCCCAATCTCCCGGCGCGACCGAGCGCGTCGCGGCGCGGGGCATCGGCGAGCAGGTCACGCCACGCGCGGGCGAGCGCGGAGGGATCGCGCGGCGACACGCAGACACCGCCGCCGGTCGCGGCAATCAGCTCGGGAAAAGCGGCCGAGTCCGGCTGCACCACGGGCACGCCGCACGCCATCGCCTCGATCACGTAGAGGCCGAACGCCTCGCCGTAGGCGGTGGGCACGGAGAAGAGGGTCAGGCCGCGGAGAAACGAAATCTTCTGCTCGCGGGTGAGGTTCGGGGTCCACGCGACGCGCGCAGTGAGGCCGGCGGCGGCGAGGCGCGACTTCATTTCGACGATGAGCGTTTCGTCACCGGCGGTGGCGGCACCGGCGATTTTCAGGCGCGTGGTGGTGTCTCCGAGATCGCGGGCGAGGACGATGAATGCGTCGACGAGCTGATCGAGGCCCTTCTCGCGGCACATGCGCGCGAGGTAGCCGATGGCGGGCTGGCTTGAAGTGGCACGGGCGTCTCGCCCGTGGTCGGAATCGGGCGAACTCATGGGCGGGACGCCCATGCCACTCGGAGTGCCACCGTAGCCTTCGAGGAGAATGCCGTTGGGCACAACGGCGATGGCGTCGGGCGCGAGGCCGAGGCGCGGGGCCATGTGGTCCGCGTAGTAGCGGCTCGGCGAGATGAGGAGATCGGAGTCGGTGAGGCGCTGCTTTAGCGCCGCCCACGCCTGCGTGCGAAAAGGCTCGGGCAAGCCGTCGAGAAACGTGTCCTCGCCTTGGAAAAACGTGGCGACGGGTGCGCGCAAGCGGCGCTTGAGTTCGGCGGCGAAGCCCGCGAGCAGCGCGTTGGAGAGGCAAATCAGGTCTGGCTTCGCGATCACGGCGAGCCACTCGAGGAGCTTGTCGAGTTCCTTGCGGAGCGGGCCGGCGTCGACGTTGAGCATCTCGAGCATCATCTCGCCGTGCGTGCGCGCGGAGGTCATGTGGCTGCGGCGCGCGGCCCATTTGAGCAG
>JBEANZ010000261.1:0-5215 GCA_041165185.1 Verrucomicrobiota bacterium
AAATTTCCACCTCCGCTCTACGGGCCGATCACGCCGGAACATCATCGTCATCGCGGATGAAGCGCACCGCAGCCTGTATCGGTTTGGCGGCAAGGTGAATGAGAAGACCGGCGAGATGTCCTACGGCTTCGCCAGCAACCTGCGCGATGCCTTGCCGAATGCGTCGTTCATCGGCTTCACCGGCACCCCGATAGAAAAGACGGACGCAAACACGCGGGCGGTTTTCGGCGACTACATTTGATGCTCCCCTCCGGTCGCACCCTTCGGGCACGTCGCTTCGCTCCTGTCCATTTGCCTCATCAAGTGTGGGGATTCAGTTCGGCCATCTCCACTACTTTTCGGTTCGCTCCGCTCGGTTCCATCTACGACATCCAGCGCGCCGCCGCCGACAAGGCCACGGTGCCGATCTACTACGAGAGCCGCATTTCCAAGCTCAGCCTGAACGCCGCCGAGCTGCCGCAGCTCGACGCGGAGTTTGAGGAGATCATCGCGGAGGTCGGAGTTGGGGGATCTACTTCGCCGTTTTTGCTTTTCGTTTCTTCGGCGCGGCGGGGTCCGCTTCGCCACCGGGGGCGGAATTCGGGTTCATTCGCCGGAGGGCTTCGGGTGTCGGGCTGCCCCCGAATTGTTTGTAGTAGAGCGCTTGGAACGGATTCACGCTGGGGATGCCGGTGACGTTTTCGTTCACGAGCAGCGGTTGCACGTCGCCCCACCATTGGTCGTAGGCGGCGCGAAGTTTCACGACGACCTCGGAATGCTGGGTGATGACGTTGGTCGTCTCGCCGGGGTCGGCCTGAAGGTCGTAGAGTTCGGTGTTATTCACGAGCGTGAAGCGTGAATTTTGAATCGCGGATTTTTCGAATTTCGAATCCGCGGCTTTGCCCTTGGCCCAGCGACCGACGTGATGCACAAGCGTGCGGTCGGCCCACGGCGACCGCGGCTTCGTGAGCAACGGCAATAGGCTGCGGCCCTCGACCTGTTGTTTGACGGCGGGCGACAGTGTCGCGCCGGTGAGCTCGGCGAGCGTCGGGAAAAGATCGAGGTGGGCGCCGAGTGCGGCGCATTCCGCCCCGGCGGGAATTCCGCCGGCGGGCCAGCGGAAGAAACACGGCACGCGCGTGCCGCCCTGATACGGTGTGCCTTTGCCCGCCTTCATGCCCGCGTTGAAGATCGTGCGACCCGCGGTGCCGCCGTTGTCGCTGGCGAGGTAGATGACGAGCGTGTTGTCGGCGAGGCCCCACTCTTTGAGCTTCGCGAGCAGCGTGCCGAAGTTGGTGTCGACGTTTTCCACCATGCCCAGGAACTTCGCGATCTCCTCGGTCACGCCGGGTTTGCCGAGGTAGTGTTTGTAGTATTCCTCGGGCACGACGTGCGGACCGTGCGCGGCGTTGAGCGGGATGTAGGCAAAAAACGGCTGCTTCGCCGCGCGCTTGGCGTCGATCCACTTGAGCGCCTGCGCGAAAAACAAATCGGTGCAGTAACCCGTGGTTTTTTCAAACGTGCCGTTGTGCAGCAGCGTGGGATTGATGTTGGTGTTGCCGGGCGCGTCGCCGCAGGAGCCGGGATAGATCTGCCCGATGCCGCCGCCGCCGTGGATGTAAACTTCGTCGAAGCCGCGCCGGTCGGGCTGGTAGGCGGCCTCGTCGCCGAGGTGCCACTTGCCGAAAATGCCGCTCGTATAGCCGACACTCTTGAGCATCTGCGGCAGTGTGTAGGTGGACAGCGCCATGCGCTCGCGCTCGAGGATCGTGTGCGTGACGCCGTTCTTGAACTCGTGCCGCCCGCTCATGAGCGCCGAGCGCGTCGGCGCGCAGGTCGGGCTCACGTGAAACTGCGTGAAGAGCAGGCTCTCCTTCTTGAACGCATCGACGGAGGGCGTGCGGATGATGGGATTGCCGAGGGACGCGTAGTCGCCGTAGCCGACGTCGTCGGGCATCACGAGGATGATGTTGGGCCGAGCGGGCTGGGCCGCCGTCAATCCGGCCAGCGGCGCGAGCAGGAAGGCGACGAGGGTGAGGAGCGGATGTTTCATGGAAATTACTTGGCGGCTTTGCGTTTCTGCTTCGGCTGGACGGCCGGTTCGTCTTCGGCGGCAACGGACTTGACCTTGAGTTCGCCGAGCAACCCGGTTTTGCGCGCCCACGGTTCGGTGCGACTGAAGAGGACCGGGTAGTGATCGTAGGCGTGGTCGCGCGCGAACTGGGGCGCGATCGCGGCGAGTTGCGCATCGTAGTCCGCGCGCAGCTTCGCGAGGACGCTGCCGTGCCGGGGATCGGCGGCGACGTTGGTCATCTCGGCGCGATCGGCACCGAGGTGGAATAGTTCCTCGGTGGGCGTCATGCCGGCGCCGTAATACCAGTAGATGTATTTCCATTCCGGGGTGACGACCGCCATGGACTGAGCGGAGGGGGCGCCCCAAAAATTGAACAACGGCAGCGACTCGCGCACCCGGCCGGTTGGTTCTGCAAGCAGCGGCAGCAGGCTCCGACCATCGAGGCCCGCGGGGGCGGGCTCGCCGGCGAGCGCGAGGAGCGTGGGCGCGAGATCGATGTTGCCGGTGACGGCAGCGCAGGACCGGCCGTTTTTTCCCGCGGGCAGCCGCGGATCGTAGATGATGAGCGGAGCCTTGGAGCCTTCCGCGTAAGGGATCACCTTGTCGCCGAAGCCGTGCGAGCCCGCGTTGAAGCCGTTGTCGGAGGTGAAAATGATGACGGTGTTTTGCGCGAGCCCCTGGCGCGCGAGCTCCTCGCGGATCATGCCGACGGCGGCATCCACGCCCGTGACAAGCGCGTAGTATTTCGCGGCGGTGCTATCGAAATCATTCACCCACTCGCGGTAGCTCGTGGCGGCGCGGCTGGTGTGGACCTGCGGCGACAAATGCGCGCCGCGCTCGACACCGTAATTCGCGGGACGAGTGAAGGTCCTGCCGGCGTAAAGCTTCATGTCGATCGGGTCGGGCGTGAACGGCATGTGGGGCGCCTTGAAACTTACGCTCAGGCAAAACGGTTTTCCGGTCTGCTTCGCGGCTTTCAGGAAGTCCTGCGCCCACGCGCCATAGGCGCGGGAGCAGTGCGGGTATTGCGCCGCATACCTGGCGATGCCGGCGTTTTTTTCCGTTTCGTAGAACGTCTGCCCGGGGCCGCCGGCCCATTGGTCGAAGAGCGGGGCCAGCGCCTCGAACTTTTCGCCCTGCAAAACAAAGCCAATCTTGCCGGCGAACCCCGTGAAGTAGCCCGCCTGCCGCAGCCGCACCGGATAGGAGTGCTCGATGAAACGACGCTCCAGATCGCCGTGGTCGAAATTGCAGCCGTGGCGATATTCGTAGAGGCCGGTCAAAATCGAGCAGCGGCTGGCCATGCAGATGGACGTGGTGTCGTAGTGGCTGACGAAGCGCACGCCGTCCCGCGCGAGCCGGTCGATGTTGGGCGTGATCACATCCCGGTTGCCGCTGTAGCCGACGGCCCCGGCGGCGAGATCATCGGCGAGGAGGAAGACGAGATTGGGTCGGGCGGGAGCGGCACCTGCGTGCGCGACCGCAGAAAGGAATGCCGCCAGCAGCAAGGTGAAGGCAGCACGAAGGGAGAGGTTGGTTGTTCGTTTCATGGAGTGTGAAGTCCGGCGCAACGGGCGAGGCCGTCGCCGGTCAAAATGCATCGTCAGAACCGGAACGAGCTCGTGAAACTGATCAGCCGCGGATCGGTGTAGCGCGGGTAGCGGGCGATGCGGCCCTGGTTGGTCACGTTGTTGAACGCGTTGTCGACGTTGAGCTGGCCGGTCCAGCGCACGGCGCCAAACTTCGCGGAGTATTTGAAGAACGGGCTCACGACGAATTCGTCCGCGTTCACCCGCTCCGGGATCACGAGTTGCCCGCTGATGAACAGCCCGCCGGGATCGCGCACGCGGCCGTGCGCCCAGCGGATCGAGCCGCCGACGCTGAAACCGCGGAACCGGCCTTCGCGGAAATCGTAGCGCGTCACGAAGCTGCCGCGATACTGCTTCGGTTGCGTGTCGTCGGCGCTCTGCGTGGCGATGAGGTCGCGGCTCGCGAGCAGCGCGCCGTCGATCTCGGCGGGGGTGCGGCCGAGGGATTTCAGATGCGCCTCCGCGAGGGCGACCTTCGCACGGAGCTGCGGGACGGAGGCGGAGCGCTGGTTCTGCGTGTCGCCGTAGCCGAGGCGCACGGTCCAGTTGCGCGTGAGGTTGGCGGTGAGCTCGACCTCGACGCCCTTGGTGTCGCGGTCGTTGGAGTCGTCGAGGCCGACGATCTCATCGGGCGAGGGCGTGGCGCGGCCGGTGTTGAGCGCGGCGTTCACCTCGGTGCGCAGCGCGGCGGCGATCGTGGTGCGGTTGTTGCCGGAGGTGTTGTCGTAATAGACCACGGTGGCGTGGACGCGGTTCTTCAGCAGGCTGAAACGCAGCCCGAGATCGACGCCGGAGCCCTGCGTGGGCGCGCGCGCGGCGCCGTTGAGATCGGTGCCGACGTTGTCGGTGAAGAGCGCGGACTCCTGATAGGAAGCGGTGAGGCCGAGCCAGTCGGTGAGGTTGTAAACCGCGCCGTAGCTCGTGTTGGTCTTCCACGTGTCGGCGAGCGGGAGCGTCGGGATCTTGTCCGCGTTGTTGGCGAGCGGATTGCCGGCGGCGTCGACGAAACGGAATTCCTGGTGGTCGCCAAACGAGCGCGTCGGGAGGTTGCCGCGCTGTTTCCAATGATCGCGGCTGAGGCCGAGGCTCGTGCGGAGGCGTCCGCCGAAAAACGCGCCGAGGTGCTGAAACACGCCGGTGCTCAGCGACTGGTCGAAATACTGGAGGCCGGCGGCGCCGTTGATGAAGTAGTCGAGCACGCCGGGCGCGCTGGGGATCTTCAGTTTGTCGCCGTTGCCGTCCTTGAAATAATACCAGGGCGTCACGATGTTGTTCGCGAGGCGCGCGCTGATGCCGGTGTAGCCGCGGCGCGTGATTTCCTCCTTGGTGAGGCCCCAGTTGAAATTCTGGATGCGGTAGATCTCGTCGCGGTGATTGGCGCTGAGGATGAAGCGGTGGCTCGTTTTCCAGAACTCCGCGCTGTAAACGCCGATCAGCCGCCCGGACTCGATCGCGTGTTTCTCGTGGCGGCGCGTGATGGTGCCGCCGAGGAAAAACTGCTCGTAGTTCGGATTCGCGATGGTGCGCGTGGGGTCGGCGGGAAACGCGGGGTCGGGCAGGCGCGGGTTCACGT
>JBEANZ010000262.1:0-4521 GCA_041165185.1 Verrucomicrobiota bacterium
CTCGTCGATGGTGGTGTTGCCGGTCACGCCGGGGAAATTTTTCGTGACCGCGATCGCGTCGCGGAGTTTCGCGCCGTCGGTGGTGCCGGCGCGTTTCATGGCGTCGGCGATGAGATACATCGCGTCGTAGCCGAGCGCGGAGACGCCTTCGGGGACTTCGTTGCTCCAGCGTTTCTGATAGCGCGCGACAAAGCTGCGGACTTCGGGGGCGTTGTTCTCGGCGGAGAAATAGGTGGAGTAGTAGGTGTTTTCGACGGCCTTGCCGCCGAGTTCGACGAGTTGCGGGGCTTCCCAGCCGTCGCCGCCGATCACCGGGATGTCGAGGCCGAGCGAGCGCGCTTGGATGCAGATGAGCGCGGCCTCGCTGTAGAAACCCGTCGCGGCGATCACGTCGGGTTTGGCGGCGCGGATGGCGGTGAGTTGGGCGCGGAAATCCTTGTCGCCCTCGGAGTATTTTTGCTCGGCGACGATGGTGCCGCCGCGCGCGGGGAAGTCGCGGCGCAACACCTCGGAGAGGCCGACGCTGTAGGGCGAGTTTACGGCGGTGAGCAGCGCGACGCGCTTCGCCTTCAGCGTGGTGGCAGCGAACTTCGCGAGCACCGCGCCCTGAAACGGATCGATGAAACAGATGCGGAAAATGTAGTCGCCCTTCTCGGTGACGGCGGGATTCGTGGACGAAATCGCCATCATGGGGATCTTCGCGTTTTGGCAGATGGGGGCGGCTTCGAGGGAGTTGGCGGAGGCGTTGGCGCCGATGACGACGGCGACCTTGTCGCGCGAGATGAGTTTTTTTACGACGGTCGCGGACTCGCCGGCCTTCGACTGGATGTCCTCGACGAGGTATTCGAGCGGGCGGCCGAGCACGCCGCCCTTGGCGTTGATTTCCTCGACGGCGAGGAGGACGCCCTTGCGCGTGGCGACGCCGAACGCGGCGTCCTTGCCCGTGAGCGAGCCGTAGTGACCAACCTTGATCGTGTCGGGTTGGCGTGTGCAGGAGCTCAGGGCGGATGCGAATGCGGCGAGCGTGGTGACGGTGAGGGTAGCGCGACCGAACGAAGCGCCAGCGAGCTGGCGGCCTACGCGGAGGAGGAGAGCGATCATGGAGCGATGGATTCGAGGAAGGAGACTTTGCCGTTTTGCACGGCGAGCATGACGGCGGGTTTGGAGGCGTTGCGTTCGGCGTCGATGGTCGTGCGGCCGGTGACGCCCGGGAAATCTTTCGTGGCGGCGAGGGCATCGCGGAGCTTCGGGCCGTCGGTCGTGCCGGCGCGGGCGAGGGCTTCGGCGAGGACCATCACGGCGTCGTAGGCGAGCGGGGCCATCGAGTCGGGGGTGTCCTTGTGCTTCGCGCGGAATTTTTTCACGAACGCCTGCACCTCGGGCGCGGTGCTTTCGGAGGAGTAGTGCGAACAGTAGTAGGTGCCGTTGACGGCGGCGCCGCCGATTTCGAGCAGCTCGGGGGCTTCCCAGCCGTCGCCGGCGAAGACGGGGATGTTGAGACCGAGGTCGCGGGCTTGTTTGCAGATGAGGGCACCCTCGGTGTAGTTGCCCGTCGTGGCGATGGCCTCGGGTTTGGCGGCACGGATGGCGGTGAGCTGGGCGCGGAAATCCTTGTCGCCTTCGCCGTATTTTTGGTCGGCGACGATCTGGCCGCCGGCGGCGGTGAATTTCTCGCGGAACACTTTCGAGAGCCCCACGCTGTAGGACGATGAGACGGACGTGAGGAGCGCGACGCGTTTCACCTTGAGCGTTTCGCGCGCAAACGTCGCGAGCACGGCGCCCTGAAACGGATCGATGAAGCAGACGCGGAAAACGTAATCGCGTTTCTCGGTGACCTCGGGCGCGGTGGCGGTGGTGGCGACGAATGGGATGCGCGAGGTCTGCGCGATGGGCGCGATTTCGAGGCAGTTGCTCGAGGTGCCGCCGGAGATGAGCGCGACAACTTTGTCGCGCGTGAGGAGCTTGCGCGCGATCGTGGCGGAGTCGCCGGACTTGGACTGGTTGTCCTCGGCGACGAGGGCGAGCGGGCGGCCGAGGACGCCGCCGCGGGCGTTGATTTCCTCGACGGCCATCAACGCGCCGCGATGCGCGGACTGGCCGAAGGCGGCTTCCTTGCCGGTGAGGGGTTCGATTTCGCCGATATTGATGGTCTTCGTCTGTCGCGTGCAGGCGGCGAGCATCAGCCCGAAGCCCAACGCGAAAGACTTGGTAACAACCTGAAGGCTTCTCACGGCGCGACGGTTTTGTAGAACGTCGCCTTGCCGCCCTTGAGCGCGATGATCGTGGCGGCTTTGGCGGCGTTGCGCTCCTTGTCGAGCGTGGTGATGCCGCTGGCGCCGGGGACGCCATTGGTCGTGGCGAGGGCGTCGCGGAGCTTCGGGCCGTCGGTGGTGCCGGCGCGCTTGATGGCGTCGACGAGCACGTAGACGGCGTCGTAGCCGAGGGCGGAGAAGGCGCCGGGGACTTCGTTGTTCCAACGCGTTTTGTATTTGGCGACGAACTTGGCGACGGAGGCGTCGGTGTTTTCGGCGGAAAAATGCGTGGAATAGTAGCAGCCGTTGAGGGCCTCGCCGCCGATGGCGAGGAGCTGCTCGTCCTCCCAACCGTCGCCGCCGAAGAATGGCATCGCGAGCCCGAGGTCGCGCGCCTGGCGGACGATAAGCGCGGACTCGGTGTAGTAGCCGGGCACGAAGACGGCCTCGACGCCGGCGGCTTTCACGGCGGTGAGCTGGGCGCGGAAATCCTTGTCGCCCTCGGAAAAGTTTTTCTCGGTCACGATCGTGCCGCCGCCGGCGGTGAAGGTCTCCTTGAAAAATTTCGCGAGGCCGAGGCTGTAGGCGTTGGAGACGCTCGAGAGGATGGCGACCTTCGTGACCTTGAGATCGTCCTTGGCGAACTTGGCCATCGCGGTGCCCTGAAACGGATCGATGAAGCACACGCGGAAGATGTAATCACCCGTCTGCGTGACCTTTGGGTTGGTGGCGGCGGGCGCGATCATCGGGATACGGGCGGCCTGCGCGATCGGCGCGGCTTCGAGGGAGCGGCCCGACGAAACCTCGCCGATGAGCGCGACGACGCCCTCGCGTGAGATGAGTTTCTTGACCGCCGTGGCGCTCTCGCCGGCCTTGGTCTGGTTGTCCTCAAACGCGAGTTCGAGCTTCTTGCCGAGGACGCCGCCGGCGGCGTTGATTTCCTCGATCGCGAGGACCACACCGTGGTGGGAGGTCTGGCCGAAGCCGGCTTCCTTGCCGGTGAGCGAGGCGTATTCGCCGATCTTGATGGTGTCGCTCTTGCGGGCGCAGCTCGCGAACGCGAGCGCGGCGAGAATGAGGAGGAGACGGGAGTGGATTTTCATGAAAGGAAGACGGAGAGAAAGAGAACGATTCGGAAAACGAGAACGAAGCGGACTACGGCGTGACATCCTGCACGAAGGCGAACTTGCCGTTTTTCACCGTGAGCACGACGGCGGACTTCGTCGGGTTGCGCTGAGCGTCGAGCGTGATGGAGCCGGTGACGCCGGCGAAATTTTTCGTGGCGGCGAGGGCGTCGCGGAGTTTCGGGCCGTCGGTGGTGCCGGCGCGCTTGAGGGCGTCGGCGAGCATCATGGCGGAGTCGTAGCCGAGGGCGGAGAGGGCGTTGGAGGCGTTGCCCCAGCGTTTCTGGATGCGCGCGTCGAAGGAGGCGACGGCGGCGGATTTGTTTTCCGGCGAGTAGTGTGTGACGAGGTAGCAGCCCTCGACGGCCTTGCCGCCGATGGCGATGAAGTCGGCGGACTCCCAGCCGTCGGTGCCGAAGAGCGGGACGGTGAGGCCGAGTTCGCGGGCCTGTTTGCAGATGAGCGCGGCCTCGGAGTAGTAGGCGGGGACGAAAATCCCCTCCGCGCCCGCGGCCTTGATCGCGGTGAGCTGGGCGCGGAAATCCTTGTCGCCCTCGGAGAATTTCTGCTCGACGGCGATGGTGCCGCCGCCGGCGGTGAAGCGCTCGCGGAAAAATTTCGCGAGCCCCACGCTCTGCGCCGACGCGACCGACGAGAGGACCGCGGCGCGACGAATCTTCAGGGTGTCGCGCGCGAACTTCGCCGTGATGGTGCCGACGAACGGATCGATGAAGCAGACGCGGAAAACGTAGTTGCCCTTCGTGGTGACCTCGGGGGCGGTGGCGCCGGGGGAGACGAGCGGGATTTTCGCGTTTTGGCAGATGGGCGCGGCTTCGAGCGTGCGGCCGGAGGTGATTTCGCCGAGGACGGCGACGACTTTGTCGCGCGAGATGAACTTCTTCACGATGGTCGCCGCCTCGCCGGGCTTCGACTGATCGTCCTCGAGGAGGAGTTCGAGTTTGCGGCCGAGGACGCCGCCGGCGGCGTTGATTTCCTCGATGGCGAGGAGCGTGCCCTGATGCGCGAACTGGCCGAACGTGGCCTCCTTGCCCGTCATCGAGGCGAACTCGCCGATCTTGATCGTGTCCTGCGCGCGGGCGGCGCAGGCGAGGAGGAGGAGGGTCGAAAGGCAGGAGCGCAGCGCG
>JBEANZ010000263.1:0-4674 GCA_041165185.1 Verrucomicrobiota bacterium
ACCGTCACGGCGGGCGCGAGCGTGACGTTCTCCGTCGTGGCGAGCGGCACCGCTCCGCTGAGCTACCAGTGGTATCAGGGCGTGACGCCGCTGCCCGGCGCGACGGCGGCAAGTTTTCTCATCGCCTCTGCGCAGGCCGCCAACGCCGGCAGCTACGCGTGCGTCGTCACCAATTCCGCCGGCTCCGTCACGAGCGCCGCCGCCACCCTTGTCGTCAACGCCGCCCTCACCGCGCCCGTCATCGTCACATCGCCCGCGAGCGCGACCGTCGCGGCGGGCGAGGCGGCGACGTTCACCGTCGTCGCGAGCGGCACCGCGCCGCTGAATTATCAGTGGCGGAAAAACGGCGCCGACATTTTCGGCGCCACCGCCGCGACCTACGTGATCGCCACCGTGCAGAGCACCGACGCCGCGACCTACGCGTGCGTCGTCACCAACGCCGCCGGCTCCGCCACGAGCGGCGGCGCGGTGCTCACCGTCACCGTGCGCGCGGCGGGCCCGGCGGCGCGCATCGTCAATCTCGCCGTGCGCGCGCGCGTCGGCGGCGCGGCCGGCGCGCCCACGGTCGGCTTCGTGCTCAGCGGCGCGGGCGCAGGCAAACGCCTCCTCGTGCGCGCGGTCGGCCCCACGCTCACCGGCTTCGGCGTGGCGGGCGCACTCGCCAACCCGCGCCTGCAACTCTTCTCCGCCGGCACCGTGCTCGCGACCAACGACGACTGGCTCGCCGCGGACGCCCCCGCGTTTGCCGCGGTGGGCGCGTTTCCGCTCGCCGCCGGCAGCGCCGACGCCGCGATTGTTTCGACGCTCCCGCCGGCGGCCTACACGACGCCCGTCGGCTTCCCCGCCGGCACAAGCGGCGTCGTGCTCATCGAGTGCTACGACGGCGCGCCGGCCGACATCACGACGCGCCTCATCAACGCCTCCGCCCTCGCCACCGTCGGCACCGGCGACGACGTGTTGATCCCTGGCTTCGTGATTAGCGGCGAAGGCACGGTGCGCATCCTCCTGCGCGCCGTCGGCCCGACGCTCGCCGCCTTCGGCGTCCCCGGCACGCTCGCGGATCCGCAGGTCACGCTCTTCCGCGACGGCGTGAACATCGGCAGCAACAACGACTGGGACGCAGTCGCCGGCGCAGCCGAAGTGGCCGCCGCCGCCGCGAGCGTGGGAGCGTTTGCGCTGAACAACAGCAGCCGCGACGCCGCGGTCCTCGTCTCTCTCACGGCCGGCGCCTACACGGCGACGGTGAGCGGCGTCGGCGCCGCCACCGGCACGGCGCTCGTGGAAGTTTACATTGTTCCGTGATCGCGTTGTAGGGCGGGGTCGCCGACCCCGCCGAGCCGATCCCCGCCACGCGCGCTGCGGCGCGCTTCCACTACGCCACCGCCGAACGGCGGGGTCAGCGACCCCGCCCTACAACGGAGAACTCGCTCGCCCGCGTGGTAGGCCGCCAGCTCGCTGGCGCTCCTCCGCCCACCGACCAGCGCGAGCGAGCTCGCAGCCTTCGACCCGCCGAATCGCCCGACCGCCACGCCCCACGCTTCAGCCTTTCAGCCCTTCAGTCCTTCAGCCTTTCCTCATTCCGGCGGCGCCATCATGTAGCCCGCCGAACGCAGCGTGCGGATGAAGCGCGGGTTCTTCGCGTCGTCGCCGAGTTTTTTTCGCAGTGAGGAAATATGCACGTCGATCGAGCGGTCGAACACGTCGTAGTTCCGGTCGCGGCACTCGTCGAGGAGGGCCTCGCGCGTTTTCACGCGGCCCTTCGCCTTCGCCAGGCTCGCGAGCAAATCAAACTCCACCGGCGTCAACGTCAGCGCCGCGTCGCCGATGGTCGCGGAGCGCGCGTCGAGGTTTACGCGCAGATCGCCGACGACGAGCTCCGTCGGGGGGGCGTCGGTTTTTGTTTCCGGCGTCGCGTTCAACGCGCTGCGGCGGAGCACGGCGCGGAGGCGTGCGAGCAGTTCGCGCGTCGAAAACGTTTTCGGCAGATAATCGTCCGCGCCCACCTCGAGCCCGACGATGCGGTCTGTCTCGTCGCCGCGTGCGGTGAGCATGAGCACGGGCACGGCGCTCTTCGCGCGGATTTTCCGCAACACGTCGAAGCCGTCCATACCCGGGAGCATCACGTCGAGGATGATGGCGTGCCACGCGGCGTCGGCGGCCGTGGCGCGCTCGACACCCTCCGGGCCGGTGTGGACGGCGGACACGTCGAAGCCGAGCGGGCCGAGATAAGCGCCGACGAGCCGGCAGAGTTTCTTGTCGTCATCGATCATCAGCAGCCGCGTGCGGCCGGAGGCGGGGGCGTCGGCGTTCATTGCGGGACCGTTGTGCGGATTCGCGCGCGCGGCGCAACCCCGCGCGCGTTTACCCGCCCTTAACACTTTTCTCGCCGCGCGCTCACACGGACTTTACGGCTCGGCGCCATTCTCCACCGATGCGCGCGCTCGTTTTTTTCCTGCTGATCCTCGCCGGCCGGCTCGCCGCCGCCGATGTGACCCTCGCGATCGCGCCGCGCTGGCAGGGCGCGCCGCTCGTGGTGCCCTCGGCGAATTTTGAAAACGCGAGCGGCCAGTCGTTGCGCGTCACGCGGCTCGCGGGCCTCGTCTCGGGCGTCGCGCTCACGCGGGCGGACGGCGGCGTCGTGCGGCTCGATGGGCAATATGGTTTTCTCGACGCGGCGGCCGGCCGGCTCGCGGTCGTGTTGCGCGGCGTGCCTGACGGCGACTACGCGGCGCTGGAATTTCAACTCGGCGTGCCGCCCGCCACCAACCACGCCGCGCCCGACGCGTGGCCCGCCGGCCATCCGCTCAACCCGCTCGTCAACGCCCTCCACTGGAGCTGGCAGGGCGGCTACGTTTTCCTCGCGCTCGAGGGCCGCTGGCGCGAGCACGCCAACGCAGGCGCGGCCGAAGCCGACGAACGCGGGTTCTCGTTTCACCTCGCGACCGATGCGCGCGTGATGCCCGTCGGCTTTCGCGCGAATTTTTCCGTCGCGGGCCCGACGACCCTCGCGCTCGCGCTCGACGTCGCGCGTGTGCTCCGCGCGCGGAAATTTTCCGCCGACGACGGCAGCGAGACCACGCACTCCGCCGAGGGCGACACGCTCGCGCCGCAGCTCGCCGCCGCCGTGGAGCGCGCGTGGTTTTGGCTGGAGGCGACACCGACCCGCAGCGACGAGCGTGAGCGAGTGGAAGCCACGAAGGATCCACTCGCTCACGCTCGTGGCTACGCGGGCGCTACGCCGCGCGCGTTCACCGTGCCCGCCGGCTGGCCCCAACCGGAGTTGCCCGCGGACAACCCGCTCACCGTCGAGGGCGTTTCGCTCGGCGAAAAACTTTTTCACGACCCGCAGCTCTCCGGCAACCGCAGCCAGAGCTGTGCGAGTTGCCACGCGCCGGAGCGCGCGTTCAGCGACCGCGTCGCGCTCAGCCGCGGCGCCGAGGGCCAGCTCGGCGCGCGCAACGCCCAGCCGCTCGTGAACCTCGCGTGGCATCCCGCCTTCGCGTGGGACGGCAGCCAGCCGCGCATCCGCGATCAGGCGCTCGCCGCGATGACCAATCCCGTCGAGATGCACGCCGACGCCGCCGAGGTCGCCGCGCGTCTCGCGCGCCATCCGCCCATCCGCGCGGATTTCGCCGCGGCCTTCGGCACGCCCGAGATCACGCCTGCGCGCATCGGCCTCGCGCTTGAGCAGTTTCTCCTCGCGCAGGTCTCCGCCGACTCGCGCTTCGACCGTTCGCTGCGCGGCGCCGCCACGCTCACCGACGAGGAAAAACGCGGCTTCGAGCTCTTCCTCACCGAGTATGATCCGGCGCGCGGCAAGCGCGGCGCGGATTGTTTCCACTGCCACGGCGGCCCGCTCTTCAGCGACTTCGCCTACCGCAACAACGGCCTGCAAATCCCCGCCGCCCCCGCCGATCGCGGACGCGAGAAAGTCACCGCGCGCGCGACCGACGCGGGAAAATTCATGACGCCCTCGTTGCGCAACGTCGCCGTCACCGGCCCCTACCTGCACGATGGCCGGCTCGCCACGCTCGAGGAGGTGGTCGCGCACTACGACCACGGCGTCGCGCGCACGCCCACGCTCGATCCGAATCTCGCGAAGCACCCCGACGCCGGCCTCGCGTTGAGCGCGGAGGACCAGCGCGCCTTGGTCGCGTTTCTGCGCACGCTCACCGATGAGACGCAACCCGCGCCCGGCCCGCGCCGCCCGCGGCCCCGTTTGCCCTGACGCGTGACCGCGTGGGCCGGAGCCGAGTCGCTCCGAGACCCGCGCCGTCGGTGCCGTCGGAATTTTGCCTCGCGGCGCGCGCGCACGGCCACACGATGCCGCCTCTTTCCCGCCCGTCCCCGCTCCCGACGCGCCCAACGCGCCCGCGTCGGTTTCCCTCGTCCCCTTCGTTCCCTTCGTGCGCCACCTGTTTTTCCGCCCCATCCGTCTCCCACGATCTCCCCCTCCCCTCCTCATCATGCTGCTCCGCACCGCCTGCCTTCTGCTCCTCGCCTCGTGCGCGCTCGTCGCGCAACCCGCCGCCAACAACAAGCAAACCGCCGCCCCGTCCTCCGAGCCGCCCGGCATTTCCGCGCGCGCCGCGATGGCCGCCATCGCCACGGCCACCGAGCCGTCCGCGCTCACGGTCGCACCCGGTTTCAAAGTCGAGCTCCTCTACACCGTCC
>JBEANZ010000264.1:0-4422 GCA_041165185.1 Verrucomicrobiota bacterium
GCCTCGCCGCCCGCCATCATCCGCCGGGCAATCTCCGCGATCGCCGCCAACTGCGCCCCCTTCATGCGTCCGATGCCCTTCAACCGCCGGTAGTCGCCGGCCGCCCATGAGGCCAGCCCCCGGATTGATCCCGCCTCGGCCATCAATCGCGCCGCCGTGCCAATCGCCTCCTCGACCGCTGTTCCTCCGCCCTGAAGCAGCATCGCCATCGCAAACTCCGGCTCCACCGCCCTCGACTCGCCGGTCAAGTCCAACAGTATTTGATTCATAGTCCCACGGCGCAGGTGCGCCGTCCCGGCCGGACGACATGTCCGGTAGTCGGGGGCTCGCCCGCGCGTGGGCCCGTGAAGGCATGGCCAGTCACGCCGGCGGAGCGCAGCTCCGCGCGGCGGGAAGGGCGTGCGGCGGAGCGCGCACCCCTTGACGGCCATGGCAGCATGTTATGGCGCGCGGAAAGTAATGTAGAGTGAACCAGCCGGCGGTTGCCGCTGCACGAGCGAGATTCCGATGGCGGCGGTCTTCGCAAGCTTCACATAATTTCGACGCTCCCCGCTGGGTGTTTCGCTTGCCGATTCTCGCTGATCCAAACACTCTGGAAGTGTGGCGGGATGTTCAGCGGCGGGTTGCCGCTGGGCTCCCTATGAAAAAATCCCGCGTCTCCGCCCGCTTCGCCGCCGCCGATCAAGCCGTATTCAACGGAGCATTTCTCTCCTGCTTACAAGAGCGAGGTCTGAGCCCGCAGTCGATCAGCCGCGTGCGGTGGGCGGTGCGCCGCGCCGGACGTTGGCTCGCACGCCGCAGGCGTTTGCTTGTGCAGCTCAAGCTGAAGGACGCGCCAGCCGTGCTGGCGGCCTCTGTGCCGCGACACTGGAAGCGATCCACGCGGAAGGATTACAAGGGTGGGCTCGCCTGCTGGTTCAAATTTCGTGCGCCCGGAAGCACATGGCCTGGGAAAACGAAACCGAGGACGGATTTCCCCTGGCAACACTGGATCGATGACTTCACGGGGTTTCTGAAGGATCACCGGGGCCTCGGGCCAAAAACGTGCGCGGCCTATCGTCGCCTGCTTGAGCAGTATCTCGCATGGCAGTTTGGCCGTGGCGAGGGCGACTGGTCCCGCGTGACACCGCAGGATGTCTGGGATTACGCGCAAGCGTTTCGCCGCGGGCGCACGGCGGGCACGCTCAATCACGAGCTGGTTCGCTTGCGGCGATTCTTCTTGTTCCTGGAACTGCGTGGCCACGGTGCGGCGCGACTCGCGAACGCGGTCCCGCGTTTCAGCAATTTCGGTCAATTCGCCCATCCCGCAGTCTTGTCCGAGCAGCAGCGCCGCGCGTTGCTGGCGTCCTTCGACCTCACGACGACGACTGGCTTGCGGGACCACGGTCTGGCTCTGTGCATGGTCGATCTCGGATTGCGTCCGAGCGAAGCCGCCAGACTGACACTTCAGGACGTGGATTGGGAGGCGAAGATGCTCACGGTGCCGAAGACCAAGACCGACCGTGGTCGGGAGCTGCCGCTGGCGGCAAGGATGGTCAGCGCCATGCGCCGTTATGTCCGGCGCGGCCGGCCGGCGACCTTGTGCCAGAGCTTATTTGTCCGCCCCGACGCTTCGGGCGCGCACGTGCCGATGGACGCTCGCACCATTGGCTACGCGATGAAGGCGGCGTATCGCCGATGCAAATTTCCGCGGGAATGGAACGGCAGCTATCGTCTGCGGCATACGTTCGCCACCCGGCTGCACGCCCGCGGGGCGGACTTGAAAGAGATCGCTGATCTCCTCGGCCACCAGCACCTGAAAACCACCACGATATACGCGCAGGTCGATCCCGTTGGCCTTCGTGCGCTCGCGCTGCCATGGCCGCTTTCGTCATGATACCGCTCACCAAACTGGTGCGGCGCTATTTGGCGCACCGCCGCGCACTTGGGTTCATCCTGGAGAACGAGCACCGGTCGCTCCCCAAGTTCGCCCGGTTTCACGAACACGCTGCACCGGGTCAATCGTTGCAAACAAGTCTGGTTCTGAAGTGGGCCGCCCAACCCGGCACCGGCTCGCGCACCTATTACGCGAAGCGGCTCATGTCGGTGCGGGGTTTCGCCAAATACTGCGCCGCACTCGATCCGCGCGTGCAGATCCCCGATTATCGTCTGTTCGGAGCGTGGTATGTGCGGAAGACGCCGCACCTCTATTCGCCCGAGGAGATTCGTCACCTCATGCGCCGGGCGCGCGATCTGCCGACATTCCGTTCCCCGCTTCGACCTGTGACGTATGAGACCTTCGTCGGGTTGATCGCCTGCACGGGCCTGCGGGTGCGCGAAGCGATGCGCCTGCGCTTGGATGACGTGGATCTGGACGCCGGCACGCTGCGCGTGGCGCGCTGCAAGTTCAGCCCGGAACGGGTTCTGCCCATCCATCCCTCGACCGTGAGTGCGCTGCGCCGGTATCGCGCGGCGCGCTGCCGACTGCATCCCTTCGGCGAGATGTTCTTCGTCGGGCGATCGGGCCGGCCGCTACGCACGACGAGGGTCCACTACGATTTTCGCGAACTGCGCCGCGGCATCGTGGCCAACGGTGCGCGCCCGGCCCCGCGGATTCACGACCTCCGGCACACCTTCGCCACGCGGCACATCACGGCCTGGAGCCGGGCGGCGGCGCCCGTTTCGCACCGACTGCTTCTGCTGTCCCGCTATCTCGGACACCGCGACTTTGGTGACACGTGGTGGTATATCTCGGCGGACCCGACGATGCTGCGGACGGCGTCAGTGCGTTTCCAACGATTCAAGAATCAACGCTGATGCCTAAATTCCGCCACACTTTCCCCGAGCTGCTGCAGCGGTTTTTCACCGAGTATCTTGCCGCGCAGCGCAACCTGAGTGCGCACACCATCGGTGCCTATCGCGATAGCTTCCGGCTGCTGCTCAAGTTTCTGGCCGCACACCTGCGCGTGACCATCGACCGACTGACGCTGGAGTCGTTGACGCCAGAATCGATCCTCGCGTTCCTCGATCACCTCGAACGCGCGCGCCACAACACACCGCGCACGCGCAACTATCGGCTCGCCGCCATCCGGGCCTTCACCCGCTACGTCATCGGGCTGGCGGAACCGGGAGCCTTCACCGCCGGTCCCCGCCTGCTGGCCATTCCCATCAAACGTTCCACCCGACCGCTGCTCGGTTATCTGGCGCGCGAGGAGGTGGAGGCGGTCTTGAACGCCACCGACCTCACGACGTGGACGGGCCGGCGGGATCACTTGTTGTTGGCCTTGCTCTACAATACGGGCGCGCGGATTTCGGAGGCGTTGGGGGTTCGCACCCACGATGTTGAGGATCGGGTCGTGCGGCTGCACGGCAAGGGTCGCAAGGAGCGGACCGTGCCCATCTGGGCGAGAACCGCCACGGAGATTCAACGCTGGCGCCGCGAGAATCAGATTCAAGACGGTCGGCACTTGTTCCTCAACATCCACGGCGCGGTGCTGACGCGCCAAGGCGCACGCCTGCGGTTGCGGGTGGCCCTGCGCAAGGCAGCCGAGAAGAATCCCAAATTGAAAGGCAGGAAAATTGGCCTGCATTCGTTTCGACATAGCTGCGCGATGCACCTGCTCCAAGCCGGCGTCGCGTTGGAGGTGATCGCGCTGTGGCTGGGGCACGAAAGTCTGATGACGACCCACGGCTACGTCTCCGCGGACTTGAAAATGAAGGAGGCAACGCTCAGTCGCTTGGATTCGCTTCCTGCCGCACGTGTGCCACGCCGTGATCCAGCGTCGCGGCTGCTCGCGTTCCTCGAAGCTATTTGAGACTGTCTCGACGTCGCCGGCTCGATGCGGACCGCAAAATTATGTGAAGCTCGCGAAGCCCGCCGCCATCGGAATCTCCCTCGTGGAGCGGCAGCCGCCGGCTGGTTCACTCTACATTACTCTCCGCGCGCCATAAGAGTGTGCCACGCCCGTCAAGGTTGTCCGCGCTGCGCACGGCTCCACCTTTCCCGCCAGCGGCCTTCCCCTTCGGAGGGAGCGCGGCGCTCCCGCCTCAGCGGCCTTGGCGGTGACTCGGCGTGCCCCACGGGGCCAGCGCGCGGCACGCGCCACGGGAAACGGGCACTTCCGCCCAGCCGGGGCGCACCGGCGCATCGTATCATGAATACCGTCACCGCATCCGCCATGTCTGCCCTCAAACTCGCCCTGCACACCACGACGCCCAACGAATGGTCGGAGGCCCCCGACTACGCCTATCTGGAAATTTCCGTCCCGCAGGCGCGGGACTTGGTCTATCTGATGAGTCTGGTCCAACAGTTCCGCGACGAGACAGCCCGCTTCGGTCTGGTCGATCCCGGCTATGACATCGGTCTCGGATTGGGTGAGCGCCTGCCGAGCTTCCGACTAATTAGGATTCCGTTCGCGGAGGGCGAGCAACCCGATCGGGACC
>JBEANZ010000265.1:0-9961 GCA_041165185.1 Verrucomicrobiota bacterium
CGCGCGTCTTCGGCGAATCGCCGCTGTTTCTCGACATCGACGGCGACGGCCGCCCCGAAATTCTCTCCATCTCCGGCACCGTCGCCGCCGACAAAATCAAGCAGTGGGGTTGGTATGCACCCGACTGGTCCGCGCCGGAGAAACCGTGGCGCTTCGTCCCCATCACCGAGAAGGGCGACTACAACCACTACTACCACGGCGAGGGCATCGGCGACATCAACGGCGACGGCCTCCTCGATCTCGTGCTCAACGAGGGCTGGTATGAGCAGCCGCCGAAAAATTCCCCGCCCGGCACGCTCTGGAAGAAACATCCCTTCGTCCTCAGCACCGATCGCGGCGGCGCGCAGATCCTCGTCATGGACGTAAACGGCGACGGCAAGAACGACATCATCTCCGCCAAGAACGCCCACGGCTGGGGCCTCTCGTGGTTTGAGCAGAAGCGCGCGGCCGACGGCGCGATCACGTTCACCGAGCACCGCCTCATGGGCACGCCCGAGGAGAAGGCGCAGTTCGGCGTGGCGTTCTCGCAGCCGCACGCGCTCACGCTCGCCGACCTCGATGGCGACGGCCTGAAGGACATCGTCACCGGCAAACGCCGCTGGGCCCACGGCCCCACCGGCGACGTCGATCCGATGGGCACGCCCGTGAACTACTGGTTCCAACTCATCCGCGACAAGACCGCCCCCGGCGGCGCGCGCTTCATCCCGCACCTCATCGACGACGCCTCCGCCCTCGGCACGCAAGTCGAGGCTGTTGATGTGAACGGCGACGGCGCGCCCGACGTGCTCACGTCGTCGAAGCTCGGCGCCTTCGTCTTCCTCACGCAGCGCGCGAAGAAGTAGCGAGTCGCAGTCGTGGCTGAGGCGTCTCGCCTCAGTTCTCTCAGTTCCCGGAGAAACTCCTCTGCTCCCCTCTCCGTTTCCCGTTTCGTCTTCCTTACCCCAACCCCGCGCGACCGCTCCCCCAATCACGAGGCGGGACGCCTCGTCCACTACCCCTCATGCACCGCCGCGATTTCCTCCACACCGCTGCCGTCGGAGCGACGGCCCTCGCCGCCACGCGCACCGCCGCCCTCGCCGCCGAGCAGGCGCGCGTCCCGCTGCCGGAGATGCCTACGCGCTACGAAGACTGGCTGCGCGTCCGCCACTCGCGCGTGATCACGCCGGCGGACGTCGACGCGTTTCTCCAGCCGTTGCCCAACAACCAGTGGGCGAAGTTCGACGCCGAGCTCGGCTATGTCCCGAGCGACAGCATCCAGCGCGACGGCGTCGACGGTGCGCGCTCCATCTACCGCTACGGCACCGCCGGCGAGCGCAAGATGATCGCCCACGCCGAGCGGCCGTGCCGGCTCAACACCTACGGCAACAGCTTCACGCAGTGCCACCAAGTGAGCGACGGCGAGACATGGCAGGAACACCTCGGCGCGCACCTCGGCGAGCCCATCCGCAATTTCGGCGTCGGCGGCTACGGGGTGTTCCAGGCGTTCGCGCGGCTGCGGCGCATGGAGCGCACCGCGATCAAGGCGCCGTGGGTGATCCTCAACATCTACGACAACGACCACGAGCGCACGCTGCTCCCGTGGCGCGGCTTCACCACCGCGTATCGCAACGCGAGCACGGACATGTTTCACGGCAACCCGTGGTCGCACCTGCGCGTGAATCTCGACAGCGGGCGCTTCGAGGAGACGCCCAACGCCTGCCCCACGCCCGCCGCGCTGCGCGCGCTGCTGTCGTTCGACCGCGCCCGCGCCGTCGTCGCCGACCACGAGGCCGTGCTCCTGCGCGCGATGATCGAGGGCGTGGTCGACACGCCGCAGGCGCGCATCCGCCGCCTCGCCGACTGGGCGAAATTCAGTTTCGATTTCACCGACGCGAAGACGCGCGCCGAATCCGCCACCGCGCTGCTCGACGCGGTCGCGCGCGCCAGCACGCTGCACGTGCTCGAGCAGCTCCACGCCTTCGTCACGCAGGAGAAACGCCGCCTCATGGTGCTGCTCAGTTACAGCACGCGCGGCGCGCGCCGCGCCTGCGACGGCAAGCCGAAGCTCGACGCCGATGTCGCGCTGCTCCGCTGGCTGCAAGAGCGCGGCATCCCGGCGGTGGACGCGTTCGACGCGCACGCGGCCGACTTCAAGCAGTTCCGCCTCTCGCCCGCCGACTACCTGAAGCGCCTCTACAACGGCCACTACACGCCCGCCGGCAACCAGTTCTTCGCCTTCGCGATCAAGCCCGCCATCGTCGAGTGGCTCGATCCCAAGCCCCCCGCTTACCAAGGCCACGGCACGATCATCGATTTTCAGGACGGCCGCTACCTCGACCGCGCGCCGTCCGACCCCGCGAAAAAATAGCGAGTCGTGGCTGAGGCGTCCCGCCTCAGTGCCTTTCCCCGCATCGCGACCGTTTCGCCCTCACCCCATGAAACTCCTTCGCCTCCTCGTTCTTCCCTTCGCACTCGCTCTCATCGGCGCCAGCGCAATCGCCCAGAATACCCCCGTCACCGGCACCATTTCCCAAACCGCGATCCTCACCGGCCGCGTCCTCAACGCCACCAGCGGCTCCTACCTCCGCAGCGCCCGTGTGACCATCGAAGGCACCGCGCTTGAAACCCTCACCGACGACAGCGGCGAATTCCGTCTCGCGGGCGTCCCCGTCGGCCGCGTCGCAGTGCGGGCGTTTCACACCGGCCTCGAGCCGCAGGTCGCCTCTGTCACGGTCGCCGCCGGCCAGACCGCGCGCGTGGAATTTTCCCTCGCGCGCGGCCGCGACACCACCGTCGTGCTCGATCCGTTCGTCGTCGCCTCGCAGCGCGAGACCAACGCCGCCGCCATCGCCGTCAACGAGCAGCGTTTCGCGGGCAACGTGAAGAGCGTCGTCTCCGGCGACGAGTATGGCGACATCGGCGAGGGCAACGTCGGCGCGTTTTTGAAATTCGTCCCCGGCGTCACGATCGACATGGCGGGCTTTCAGCCGAACACCGTTTCGGTGCGCGGCGTGCCCGCCAACAACACGCCGCTCACCGTCGACGGCCAGCCCATCGCCTCCGCCGCGACCAGCGGCACGAATCGCAATTTCGAGCTCGTCGGTCTCTCGATGAACAACATCGCGCGCGTCGAGGTGAGCAAAACCCCCACGCCCGATCTCGCGGCCAACTCCCTCGGCGGCGCCGTCAACGTCGTCAGCAAGTCCGCCTTCGAGCTCGCACGCCCGCAGCTCAGCTACCACGTCTTCGAGTCCGCCAACGGCATGTATCTTTCCCTCGGCGAGAAGCCCGGACCCGGCGAGGGCTCGACCGGCTGGCGCATCCGGCCGGGCCTGGATTTTTCCTACGTCGTGCCGCTCTCGCGCACGTTTGGATTCACGTTCAACGGCACCTATTTTTCGCGCTTCCAGCAGTCCTACTCCTCGCAGCCCACGTGGTCGCCCACCGGCACCAACAACGTCGCCGGCACCGCCGCCGCGCCCGCGTTGCTCAGCTACCGCCTCCCGAGCGCGCCCGCGATCCTCTCGCGCGAATCGTTCAGTCTCACCGTCGACTGGAAATTCTCCGCGCACGACGTGCTCTCCGCCGGCGCCTCGTATTCCGGCACCAATCAGTTCACCGACATCGTCGACCAGACGTGGACCGTCGGCACGGTCGCGAGCTACGGCCCCGATTTCACGCGCGGCAACTCCGGCGCCGGCTCCGTCGCCTACTCCACGCAGTCGCGTCGCAAAGCCGGCGCCACAATCTTCACGAATCTCAAGTGGCGCCACACCGGCCCGCTCTGGAAGCTCGACGCCGCCGCCGCGTGGTCCAGCTCCTCCAACCACTATCGCGACGTCGACGAGGGTTTCTTCGAGCAGGCCGCCTACAACCTCCGCACCGTTACGATCAATTTCTCCGGTATCGGCGCCATCCGCCCGTCCGTGATGACCGCCACGACCACCGCCGGCGCGCCCGTCGATCCGGCGAACATCAACAACGCCACCATCGGCAGCGCGCGCAGCAATCAGGCCGATGTCCTCGCCGTCATCGGCAGCCTCAACGCCAGCGCGCGCCGCGATTTCAACCCCGGCTTCCCGCTCACGCTCAAGACCGGCCTCGACGTCCGCCGCGAGGATCGCGACATGCGCAATCCGCAGCTCTCACGGAATTTCGTCGGCCCCGACAAGATCGCCAACACCGCCGACGATCTCGTCGGCCGCTACGATCTCGAGGCGACCGGCTACTCGGGCCAGCACATGGCGTGGCAGCTCGCGCCGCGCCGCTGGCAGAGCACCGCCAAACTCTGGAAACTCTACCAGGAGCATCCCGATTGGTTCGTGCTCAACGACACCACCGCGATCAGCACGAGCGCGAACAACTCCCGCAAAATCACCGAGACTGTCTCCGCCGCCTACCTCCGCGCCGACGCCCGCGTTTTCCAGAACCGCCTCTGGCTCGTCGGTGGCGCGCGCTACGAACGCACCGACGACAACGCCTACGGTGTCCTCAACGATCTCCGCGCCACCTACCAACAGGACGCACAGGGCAACCTCATCCTCGCCAACAACCGCCCCGTGCGCGTGCCCGGCGACGCCGTCGCGCTCGCCCGCCTCCAATACAAGGATCGCGGTGCGCACGCGCAGCGCCGCTACGGCGACTGGTATCCGAGCCTCAACGCGACGCTCAACCTCCGCGACGATCTGATCGCGCGCTTCGCCTACGCGCGCACGCTCGGCCGCCCCAACTTCGTCCAGATCATCCCCGGCACCACCGTCAGCGATCCGACTGCCGCCACGCGCACCATCTCCGTCAACAACACCGGCCTTACGCCGTGGACTGCGAACAACTGGGATGTCGCGCTCGAGTATTATCCGAATCGCGGCGGCCTCGTTTCCGTCGGCGCGTTTCGGAAGGACGTGCGCGATTTCTTCGGCAGCGTGACCACCGCCGCGACGATTCCGCTCCTCGAGCGCTACGGCCTGAGCGACGACTACCTCGGCTACGATCTCACGACGCAGTTCAACGCCGGCGATGCGCGCGTGACCGGCGTCGAATACGCGTGGCGCCAGCGCCTCGAGTTTCTCCCCGCGTGGGCGCGCGGCGTCGGCGTGTTTTTCAACGGCACCGAGATGCAGCTCGCCGGCGCCACCACCGCCGATTTCAGCGGCTTCACCGACCGCACGATCAACTGGGGCGTGAGCCTCGACCGCCCGCGCTTCAGCACGAAGCTCAACTGGAACTACACCGGCCGCCGCCGCCTCGGCGCCGTCACCGGTGCGAACGTCCCCGCCGGCACCTACCAGTATTTGAAGTCGCGCCTCCAACTCGACGTGAACCTAGAGCTGCGCCTCACCAGCCGCCTCGCCGCCTACGCCACGGTCCGCAACCTCACCAACATGTCCAACGTGACGGAAAACTACGCCCCCGCCACGCCCGCCTACGCCCGCACCCGCCAAATCGATCTCTTCGGCGCCGCCTACACCTTCGGCCTGAAAGGCAGTTTCTAGTCGGAGCGGCGGCTTTCCAGCCGCCGATTCAATCATGACCCGCCGCGATTTCACCCGCACGCTCGCCAGCGCCGCCACGCTCACCGCCCTTGCTCCCGCGCGCGCCGCCGCCCCGCGCGTTCGCCCGCGCATCCTCCTTCGCGAAGCCCTCCAATACGAAAACATCGGCGACGTCGGCCGCGTCCCTGGCACCATCCGCCTTTTCTACCAGCACCTCCCCGACGCCGAGGTCACGCTCTGGCCCTGGAGCCTCCACGAGCGCGAGCGCGCGATGCTGCTCCGCGCGTTTCCGAAGCTCCGCATCGTCGAGGGCGAAATCGACGCCCGCGGCAAGGCCTCAAATGCCGACCTCGCCGAGGCGTGGGCCGGGGCGAATTTCTTCACGTCGCCGTCGAAGAACGCGAAAACCTACGTCGAGTGGGCCGCGACCGGCCGCGCCTTCGGTCTCTTCGGCTCTGCCTTCGATCCGATCACCGACCGCGCTAAGCTCCCCGGCGGCGCGACCCTCGACGAACTGCGCGCGGCCATCGACCGGCTGCCTGCCGGCGAATTCGACCGCAAGTTCCGCGACCGCGCGCTCTACGAGAAGGCCGCGTTCATCTTTTGCCGCGACACGCTCTCGCTGCGTTTTCTCGAGCGCGAAAAACTCCGTCCCGCGCAGCTTGCGTTCGGCCCCGAGGGCTGTTTCGCCATCGCCGTCCGCGACGACACCCGTGCCGCAGCGTGGCTCAAGCGCCACGGCCTCGCGGGCGACGACTTCATCTGCGTCGTCCCACGCCTCCGCTACACGCCCTACTACCGCGTGAAAAATCTCCCGCGCGCCGAATCCGACTACGCCCTCGACGCGCTCAACGACGCCACCGCCACGCGCGACCACGCCCCGCTCCGCGACCTCATCACGCTCTGGGTCCGCCACACCGGCCTCCGAGTCATCGCATGCCCCGAGATGACCTACCAGATCCAGACCGCGAAGGAGCAGCTCGTCGATCCGCTGCCCGCCGATGTGCGGAAAAACGTGATCTGGCGCGACACCTACTGGCTCCCCGACGAGGCCGCCTCCATCTACGCGCGCGCCCGCGCCGTCGTCAGCGTCGAGTGCCACTCGCCCATCATCGCGCTCGCCAACGGCACGCCCGCGCTCCACGTGCGCCAGCCCGTCGATACCGTGAAGGCCCAGATGTTCCGCGACGTCGGCGTCGGCGACTGGCTCTTCGAAATCGAAAAAACCTCCGGCGCCGAACTCTGGGCCGCGCTAAAAACCATCCACGACGATCTCCCCCGCGCCCGCGCGCACGTGCGCGACGCGATGGCCAAGGTCGCCACCCTCCAGCGCACCATGACCGAAGCGATCGGTCGCGCCGTCGTCTCTGCAAAATGAAACGCCGCGCCTTCCTCCAGCTTTCCGCCGCCGCACTCGCTGCGCGCCCGCTGCTCGCCGCCGTCGCGCGTCCACCGCGCATCCTCGTCCGCGGCTCGTGGCAGAGCGTGAACATCGGCGACATCGCCCACTCGCCCGGCGCGTTACGCCTGCTCGAGAAACATTTCCCCGAGGCCGAGTTGGTTTTCTGGCCGCGTAACCTCGAGTTCGGCGCGCGCGAGTTGCTCGTGAAATCCTTCCCGCGCGTCCGTTTCGTCGATGGCGTCATCGACAAAAACGGCCAGCCCTCCACGCCGGAGCTCGCCCGCGCGTTCGCCGAGTGCGATCTCGCGGTGCATGTCTCGGCGGCGCATTTCTCCGCCTCCGCCGATTTCGCCGCGTGGAGAAAGATCACCGGCAAGCCCTACGGCATCCTCGGCATCACCTTCGATCCGGTGTCCGGGATGGGCAGCGAGCGCGCGTCCGAGGGCGGCACGCTCGCCGAACTCCGCGCCGCGATGCAGCAGCTCCCGCCCGCCCGCCTCGATCCCGCGTTGCGGGACGCGGTCGACGGCGCGGCGTTTTTGTTTCTGCGCGACACGCTCTCGCGCGACACCGCGCGACACCTTGGCGCAAAGACACCCGTGCTCGAGTTCGGCCCCGACACCGTGTTCGGCTTCGACTTGCGCGACGACGCGAAGGCCGACGCCTTCCTCCGCACGAACGGGCTCGAGCGCGGCAGGTTTGTCTGCGTCATCCCGCGCCTGCGCTACACGCCCTACCACCACATGAAGGACAACCGGCGCTACTCGCCCACGGGCGCCCGCAACGAGTCCGAGCGCACCCGCGATGCCATCAACGCCCGCACCGCCGAACCCGACCACGCGCGCCTCCGCGACATGATCGTCGCGTGGACCAAGGCCACGGGCCTCAAGGTTCTCGTCTGCGCCGAGATGACCTACCAAGTCGAGCTGGGCCGCACTCACCTCGTCGAAAAACTCCCCGCCGATGTGCGCCGCGCCGTCGTTTGGCGCGAGAGCTACTGGATGCCCGACGAAGCCGCGTCCGTTTACGCGCAGTCACTCTGCGTCGTCGGCATCGAGCCGCACTCGCTCATCATGAGCCTCGCCGCCGGCACGCCAGTGATGCACGTGCGCCAGCCGACCGATACCTTCAAGGGCCACATGTTCCGCGACCTCGGCCTCGGCGATTGGCTCTTCGAGATCGAGCAATCGAACGGCGCTCAACTCGCCGCCACTCTCGGAAAAATCACGGCCGATCCCGCGGCGTCGCGCGCCCGCGTGCGCACCGCGATGGCCGGCGTGGAAAAACTTCAGTCCCGCATGATTGCCGCCGCGCGCGCGGCGATTTCGAGGTGAACCGGCATCGTCCCCGGCCCATGCGCAAAGTTTACATCCCCGGCCGTTCCGCTCTCAATTTTCCCACGTTCAACCCCATCCCATGAACTCCCTCCGAATACTCCTGATCTCGGTCGCGCTCGTGTCATCCGCGTTCGCCCAAACCTCCACCGTCACCGGTTCCGTCTCCAACTCCGCCACGCGCGCCGCGCTCGAGGGCGCGGCCGTCTCGCTCTCCGGTTCGTCCGCGACGGCACTGACCGATCGCGCGGGCAACTTTGAATTCTCCGGCGTCGCGCCCGGCACCTACACGCTTTCCGTCGCCTACACCGGTCTCGACGCGCACACGCAGCAAGTCGTCGTCGGCGCGGGCCGCACCGTCGTGCCGCCGATCGGATTGCGCTCGGATGTTTACCGGCTCGATGCCTTCACCGTCGCCGGCGAGCGCGAAGGCAGCGCCGCCGCGATCACGAGCCAGCGCAACGCCTCCAACATCAAGAGCGCCATCGCGACCGACGCCTTCGGCCACATCGTCGATGGCAACATCGGCGAGATGCTCAAGCGCGTCTCCGGCATCGCGACCAACCTCAACGAGGGCGAGGTCGATCAGATTTTTGTGCGCGGCATGGGCTCGGCCGCCAGCGCCGTCACGCTCGACGGCACGCGCCTGCCGAGTCCCGCCAGCGGAAAAAAATCCCGCGTCTTCGAGGTCGACAAGCTCCCCGCCGATTACATCGAGAGCATCGAGGTCGTGAAGGCCCCGACGCCCGACATGGACGCCGACTCCGTCGGCGGCGCAGTGAACCTCATCACGAAGTCCGCGTTCTCCCAGCGCGGTCGCCGCTTCTCCTACAACACCGGCGTGAACTACAAGACGCTGCACCACGTCTCCGCGTTTTTCGGCGGCGTCCAGTATTCCGATCTGTTCGGCGAAAAGAAAAACGTCGGGCTCTACCTCTCGGTCAGCTACTCCGACAACCCCGTGCCGCAGGACGTCACGCAGCTCGACTTTCAGGGCGCGGCCGTCTCGCCCGTTTACATGTATCGCTTCCGCCTCGAAGACGCGCTGCACCGCCGCAACCGCACCGGCCTCGGCGCAAAGCTCGACTGGCGCGTCGATGAGCGCACGACCGTTTACGCCGGCCTGATGTTCAACCACTACACCGACATCGTCGCGCAGAAGCGCCTCAGCATCGACAGTGCGCAGAACGTCACCGCCTTCGCTCCCGGCTACACGGAAAATGTCTGGGAGGCGCTCGCCGCCACCAACAACTACTCCGCCTCGCTCATCGGACCGCGTCAGGAAACCTACGCGCTTTCCGTCGGCGGCAAGACCGTCCTCCCCGGCCTCAAGTTCGATTACGCCGCGTCGTTCGCGCCCGCGAAGGGCACCGAGGCCCGCGAGAATTTCGACCTCACGCTCGCCGCCCAGCGCGTGCGCTTCGACCGCACGGCCGACGTGTGGTATCCCACGGTCACGTATCTGAGCGCGGGAAATCCCAACGACTACAACCGCTACAACCGCGGCCGCATCCAGGCCGAGACGGGCACCACCAAGGAAGCCGTGTGGGGCGCGGAGCTCAACGCCACCAAGACCTTCGCCACGGCGAACCCGCTCTCGCTCAAGTCCGGCTTCCGCTACCGCGCGCAGAAAACCGATGTCGATTTCAACCGCACCACGTCGACCTACGTCGGCCCCGACGGCGCCATCTCCGCCGACGACAACCTGAATCAGTTCAAGCGCACCAACTACACGCACCACGGTTTCTCCGGCC
>JBEANZ010000266.1:0-4384 GCA_041165185.1 Verrucomicrobiota bacterium
TTGAAGAACCGCGAATGGACACCAATAGACGCGAATTCAGAGGCACCCAACAGCGGTTCCCGGCAAAATCTCCGTTCACCGTTTGGTGCGAGCCTGTCTTCGTAGTGCGGGCCGTGGTTTCTATTCGTGTCGATTTGCGTCCATTCGCGGTTCAACTGAATCGTTCCGGCTCAGCGTTTCGGCTCCCGGCCGAAGAGCACTTCCCAGGACTTCGGGCGCGGCGTCACCTCGGGCAACACCGTGGGCGTGGGGATTTCGCCCGCGACCGCGCTCGGCGCGCCGGCGGCGGCCCCGGACGAACCGGCCTTCGCATCGGCGCCACCGGGAGCGCCAGGCACCGCGACCGCCGCGATGGAGACGTAGCCGTCGCCCGCCTGCACTTCGCGCGCGCTCTGGCGGAATGCGCCCGCGTTGTAGCCACCGCGGTCGGTTTTACCGCCGCCGGCCGCACCGGCCTCCGCTCCGCGCGTCCACTGCGTGGTGAGCGCGGTGGCCGTGGCGGGATCGACGGCGGCGCCGGCCAGCCCGAGGCCGTCCGCGCCAAGCGGAGCAGGATCGTCGCCGGAGTGGGCGTTTGCCGGTAGGCCGCCTTTGCCACCGCGCGCCGAGAGCATGAGCTTAATCGGCGACGGCAAGTCCGACGAACCGATCCAGACCATCGATGCGCCGCCGCCGCCGCCGCGCGCGCCATGCGGCGCGGGACAGGCCGTGCCACGCACGCCGGCGACGATTTTCAGGCGCTCGCCTTTTTTTAGGTGAAACATGCCGCTGACCCGCGCGCCCTTCACGCCTGGCGCACCGCTGTCGCCGCCCTGCGCGCCCGCCGCCTCGATGACGTAGGTGCCGCCCGCCGGCACGGCGAACGTCTGAATCGTCCCGGACGGGGAAAACACGATGGGGGCGGCGCTCATGACGGGGACGGCAACATCGCCGCCGAAGGGAGCGCCGCAGCCGGCCGGACTCAAGCCAAAGCGCCGTGCAGCGACGCGAACCGCCGCACGCCCGTCAAGCCGCCCGAGTGGTCGGTCCGACGACCTTGATCTTCGTGATGTGGAGCGGGTAATCTCCATCACGTCGCGGTTGTTGTGTTCGAGACCCACGCGCCTGAGCACCCGAACGATAATTGGATGATCGCGGCCTGGCACCGTGTGCTGCAAGCCATCTGAGGTCACGATGAAGAACGGCTTGAACTTCGGCGAGTTGAGCCGGCGGAGGAGCTGCGCGGTGATGACCGCGGTCGAATCGGGCACGGGGCGATGGTGAGTCGCCCGATGAAATTGAGTCAATTGACGCAGGCTGGGCACCATCGCCCGACTTTCAACAAAACGAAAACGGAATCAGCCCAGTAAGGAGCCCGACGAACATTCCTAAGATCGCCCCGACGGCGGCACCAACCAGCCCTACGAGAATACGGAAAGCCCAATGCCCAATGTGCGGTAAAATTCGGCGAGGAGAAACGCGATTATCGGCATTCATGGCTTTTGGCTCTGGCGCCGGATCGCCCGTCGCGAGACGAGTTGCTCGATCCGTTCGGAAAGGTCGTCCGCCGTGAATCCCGCAGTTCGCACCGAACGGAGAATCTCGTCGGCGCTCGGCCCACCGGTTTGCGCCGCACTCGCGAGTGCGAACAGCCGCGCAGCACGTCTCCCCGTGCGGCAATAGAGCACACTTTCGCCCAGACGGCTTTCCATGATTTTTATCAACGCGGCCACGGCCTCATCCGGAATACCGTCGTGTGGCACGGGAACGTAGTGAAATTCAATCCCAGCGTCCTGAGCCGCGCGTCGCATTTCGTCCGACGATGGCTGTCGGGCCACTTCCCCGTCAGGCCGCATATCAACGATGGTTCGGATGCGCCGCTGCTTTAGAATTCGAATATCGTTGGGCGACAGCTGCGAGGCCAGAAAGACCGTGCCGGAGATTCGCTTGAGCATGGCCCCTCGGCGACTGTCGACTTCTTGCCTCACGAAGAGGTAGCCGAGAACGACCGCCATGCTGGCGAGGACGGACAGAGCGAATATTCGGCGATGAGTCATATGAACGAAAATATAGAGAGGGTTGGGCGCCGCGGTTTGGGCTCTTGCCCGCCGCGCCTCGGCGCCTCACCCAAACAGCACGCTGATCGGCCTGCCGCCGTCGGTGATCGGGACGGGGCGGTCGCCGTCGTAGAGGTTTTTTGTGTAGTCGATGCCGAGGGCGGCGTGGATCGTTGCGAAAAAATCCGGCACGCTCACGGGGTCGCGCACGATCTTTTTGGAAACCTCGTCGGTTTCACCATACGCACCGCGGTGGCGCAGGCCGCCGCCGGCGAGCACGCAGGTGAACGTCTTGCCTTGGTGGCCGCGGCCACCGCCGCTGTCGAATTCCGGCGGGCGGCCAAACTCGCTCGACACCACGATGAGCGTGCGGTCGAGCAAGCGCCGCGCCTCGAGGTCGCGCATGAGCGCGGCCATCGCGATGTCGAGGTCGGCGATGAGGCCGTGCTGCTCGCGGATGCCGCCGTTGTGGATGTCCCAGCCGTTGCCGTTGACGAAATTCAGGTTGTGCGAGACCTCAATGAAGCGCACCCCGCGCTCGACCAGCCGGCGCGCGAGCAGGCAGCGCTGGCCGAATTCGCCGCCGTAGCTGGCGCGGAGGTCGGCCTTTTCCTCGTCGAGCTTGAAGCTGCGCGTGAATTCCGGGCCGCTCAGTTTCAGGCTCTGGTCGATGGTGGCCTCGTAGTCGGCAGCGCGGGTGTCGCCGGTCGCGGGAGCGTGCTGGCGGCGCAGACCCGTGAGGAGCGCCTCGCGTCGTGCCTGGCGGTCGGGGTCGATGCCCTCGGGACGCGAGAGTCCGGCCGGTCCTTGGCCCGTGTCGGTGAGATAAAGAAAACCCGCGCGCGCGCCGAGGAAGCCGGGGCCGCGCGTGACGTTGGGATAACCGATCAGCACGTAGGGCGGCGCGCCGTCGGCCGCGGCTTTTAGCTCGTGCGCGACCACCGAGCCGATCGAGGGGTAAACGACGGTGCCGCTCACGAGGCGGCCGGTGTGCATGCGGTTGGTGGCGGCGGCGTGCTCGTCGATCACGTCGTGGTGCACGGTGCGCACGGCCGTCACACGGTCCATGAGTGGCGCGAGGCGCGGGAGGTGTTCGCAGACTTCGACGCCGGCGACGGCGGTCTTGATCGAGTCGTAGTAGGAGCCGGCGAATTTCTTCGCGGGATCGCCGCGGCGCTTGGGATCGAAAGTGTCGATCTGCGACATGCCGCCGCCGAGCCAGATGGAGATGACGTGCTCGGCCTTGCCCTTGAGCAACGCGGCGGACGCGTGAGCGGCAGCGGAAGCTGCGGTGGAGGTGGCTGCGGCGCCACGGGCGAAGCGAGGGAGGAGCGCGGCGGTTGAGGCGGCGGCGGAGGCGGTGAGGAAATCGCGGCGGTTCATGGGGGAAAGATTTGGCTCAGAAAATTGGACCACGGATCACACGGATGAACACGGATCAAGCCCTGGCAGGAGTGGGTTGATCCGTGTTCATCCGTGTGATTCGTGGTGAACAGGCTTGGGGTTCTCATTCAGAATTAATCGCGACTACACGAATTCACGTAGCCGCAACCTGCAGAAGCCGGCGAGACGCGGAGAGAAACTCGTGACGAATCATGGCAAAATCCGGGCTCAGAAAATTGGACCACGGACTACACGGATGAACACGGATCAAGCCCTGGCAGGCGGGGATTGATCCGTGTTCATCCGTGTGATCCGTGGTTAAGAGGATGGGGGATTTCATTGGGTGAACACGGACGATCATCGGACTATGCGTTTCCAACGCAGGTCGACATGCTTGAAGTTGAGGAGGAGCGCGAGGCGAAGGTTGGTGATGGTGAGGTAGCCTATCATTTTCGCCAGATGGGTCGGAGTGAAGTCCTCGGTCACTTTCGGGTCGGCGATAACCAAGTCGTCAACGATGAGGTCTGGTATCATGGTGTCGACCAACTGGCCTTCGTAGTAAACGTCGAACCGCTTCTGCTGCTCGACGCGGTGACCGCGTTTGCGCAGCTCAATCACCAAGGCGTTTTCGTAGGCTTTCTCATCCAATCCTGGCTTCAGGGTGGACAATACTTTCATAGCGGAACCGATGATCGACTCGCTCAGGGCGGCGTGGAGCATTTTTTCGGTGCTCATGGATATTCGAGGGCGGGAGAATTGGACCACGGATCGCACGGATCGACACGGATCAAGCCCTGGCAGGAGTGGATTGATCCGTGTTCATCCGTGTGATCCGTGGTGGAAAATTCTGGGGGAATCATTTTGGGCTTCACGGCAGCCACACGAACTCGCGGGTGTTGATGAGGCCCCAGAGGGCGTCTTCCATTTGTTCGCGCCAGGCGGGGCGGAGGCGCGCGTCGGCGGGG
>JBEANZ010000267.1:0-6706 GCA_041165185.1 Verrucomicrobiota bacterium
TTCAGGGTGGCAAAAAATTTCTGGCCCTCGGTGACCATCTTGTTCGGGTCGGCCTGGAACGCGCGGTTGTCCGTCTCGATCGCCATCACGCCCTTCCAGCCCGTGGCCTTGATCGCGGCGAAGAGGCCCTTGTAGTTGGCGTCGCCGGTGCCGAGCTCGACGTCGAGGATGGTCTCTTTGCCGTCGGCGGCTTTCTCGATTTTCTTGTCCTTGAAATGGATGTCGTAAACGCGGTCGCCGTAGGCCTTGAAAATTTCCGCGACATCATAGCCGGCGGCCGTCACCCAACCGACGTCGAGGCACACGCCGATGCGGCGGTCGCGCTTGGCGAGCACGCCCTTGACGGTCTCGGGATCGCCGTAGGGCGTGCCCTTGCCGTGGTTGTGGATGGCGAGCTTGAGGTCGTATTCCTTCACGAGTTCCTCGAGGTTGTCCCACTCGGCGAGGTTCTTCGGTTCGACGATGATGAGCTTCGCGCCGAGGAGCTTGGCGAATTCGAAGAGCTTCCGGTTGTCCTCCTTGTTCATCGAGGTGCCGTTGACGCCGAAGGTGTAGCACGTGAGGCCCTTGGCCTCGAGGATGGCCTTCTTGCGCAGCGTCTCCTCCTTCGGGCCCTTCGGATCGATGTGCGCGGCGATCATCTGGAGGTGGGTGATTTTGTGGGCGACGGCGAAGTCGACGACCTGATCAAAGGTCATCTTGTTGGCGGTCCACGTTTGGAGGCCGAGTTGGACCTTGGCCTCGGCGGCGGCGCCGCGAAAGGGCGCGACCGCGAGCAGGCCAAGCGCGAGGAACTTGAGGAGGGCGGGGAGTTTTTTCATGGGAGAGAAGGTATCAAAATCACAGGCTACGGACGGACGTTCATTCCGGGCTACGCGGATAATAGCCGCCCTTGAGAGTGGCCCAGTCAAAAAACCGGACCCGTTCAGGCGTGAACAAGACAACCGTGACATGGTTCACGTCGGATTTCGGGACAGCCAAGCGCCCTATGTAATTCGTGCCGGCAAAAACGAACAGTTCCGGGGATTTCCAATTCAACCCTTCGACCGCATTCCCGTTGGCGATCACGCCATTCGTTCCTCTTGCGAGAACGTATCTGCCGCTACCAAGGGTCGCCACCCCACCCTTTACCGGCCAAGCCGGAGAGTCGTTCGCGACGGCAAACGCGCGTTTCATCGCCTCCCCGTCAGAAAGCCCTCGACGTGCGGCGATCAACTTGATCGCTTCATATAGTTCGTCCTCGAACGATTTTGGCTCGGCCGCGCCAACAGGGTTTGCCACTGCGAGGACCGCTGAGATCAGGAGTAGGCCGAATGGATTTCTTTTCATGGCGAGTGACGAGCTTGAGATTCGGCAAATCCAAATTTGTGCGCTAGTCGCTCATGCGCGAAGCGCGACACGGGATCCATGCGCAAGGGACGCCGACGGAGCGGCGGCGCTACATCGCTCAGAGTTCCGCGATGCGCAGGTTGCGATACTCGCACTTCATCACGGCGCCACCGTGGACTTGCAGGCCGAGGGGGGCCGCGCCGGTGAATTTCGCGTCGGTGTATTCGGAGGCCTTCGTGCCGTTGATCCAGCAGGTGAACGTGTCGCCTTTCGCCCGGATGCGGAAGGTGTTCCACTCGCCTTGCGGTTTCATCAGTTTCTTCGCGTCCTTGGCCTGGCCCGCCTCGGGGTAGGCCGGCTTGCCGCCGGTGTAAAACGAGCCCGACATGTCCACGCGCAGGCTGCCCGAGATCCCGAGCTGGAGCTGGATTTTCGGGCTGCGCATCTCGAGGCCGGTGTCGACGCCGCGTTCCGTGGTGTCCTTCCAGCGCACATCAAACTCGATCACGAAATCGCGGTAGGATTTTTCCGTCCAGAGGTAGTTGCCGGTGAGTTTCGCGTCGTTCTCGCCGATGAGCACTCCGTTTTCGACACGCCAGAATTTGTTGCCCACGGCGTCCTTGAAGCCGGTGAGGTCCTTGCCGTTGAAGAGCGGCGCGAGTTGCGGCGCGGCTTTGGTGTCGGCGGCCGCGAGCGGCAGCGCGAGAACGAGGGAGGCGAGGAGCAACGCGGGGGCCAGGCGGGAGCGGGGGTGCATGCGCGGCAAGTTGCGCGAATCGCGGGTGAGTGGGAAGCGCGTTCTCGCGGGCGGGCCGGGCGTCGCACGGACGAGGCTCGCCGTGTCCCGTCGGCCCAGAGAGCGCCAGCGAGCGGACGGCCTACAGGCCTGCCGTCTCCTCGAAGCCGCACCAGAGATTCATGATCTGCACGGCCTGGCCGCTGGCGCCTTTCATGAGGTTGTCCTCGGCGGCAGTGAGGATGAAATTTCCCGTGCGCGGATCGTGGACGGCGCTGACGTCGATGCGGTTCGTGCCGACGGTGTGCGCGGTGTCGGGGGTCTCGCCGCTCGGCAGAATCTGCACAAACGGCCGGCCCGCGTAGGCGGCGCGCCACGCGGCGTAGAGCGAATCGATGGTCGCGCCAGCGGCGGCGGGCACGGTGATCGTGGTCGCGATGCCGCGGCGCATCGGGGCGAGGTGCGGGTTGAACTGGATGACGGTGGGCGCGCCGGTGTGGAGCGTGAGCTGCTCCTCGATCTCGGCAAGGTGGCGGTGTTTCACGAGGCCGTAGGCCTTGGCGCTCTCGGCGCGTTCGCAGAAGAGGTAGGCTTCCTCGGCTTTCTTGCCGGCGCCGCTGACGCCGCTGAAGGAATTGACGACGATGTGTGCGCGCGTGACGACGCCGGCGCGGAGCAGCGGGAGCAGCGGGACGAGCACGCTGGTGGGATAACAACCGGGCGCGGCGACGAGTTTGGCCTCGGTCCGCCACGCGGTCGGCGTGAGCTCGGGGAGCACGAAGCGCGCGCTCGGGAGCAACGCGGGGGCGTGGTGTTCGCCGTAGTATTTCTGGTAGGTCGCGAGGTCGGCGATACGGAAGTCGGCGCTGAGATCGATGACGCGTTTGCCGGCGGGGACGAGGGCCTTGGCGTAGGTCGCCGCCGTGCCGTGCGGGAGCGCGAGGAAGAGGAGATCGAGATCGCCCGCGGCGAGGGCGGCGGGATCGGAGTCGGTGAATTTCAGGCCGCGGTCGAGGCCGCGCACGGCGGGGATGACGGACGCGAGGGGTTTGCCGGCGTGCGTGCGGGAGGTGACGGCCGCGAGCGTGACGCGCGGGTGGCCGAGGAGGAGTTTGACGAGGACTTCGCCCGAGTAACCGGACGCGCCGACGATGCCGACTTTCATGGTGGAGGAAATTGGGAGATGTTTTGCCGGAGGCAGATTTGCGTAGGCTGCGAGCTTGCTCGCGCTCGTGGAGCGCCCGCAAGCGGGCGGCCGACGCGGACTGGATTCGGTCGGATGGATTGCGGTGTGGCCGCACCACTCGCAATGCCAAAGGCGGTCCCAAAAAAAACAGCCCGCGCGAAATCGCGCGGGCTGTTGTGAGGCGGAGCGGGAGCCGAGTGCGCCGCGATCAGAACGAGATCGCGTAGCTGACGGTGACGACGCCGCGGCCGACGGCGGCGGTGTTGAGGGACTTGGCGACGCGGCCCTGCTTAAAGTAGTTGTCGGAGCCTTTCACGTAGGCCCAGCCGAGCGTGAGCTTGTTGTCCTTCGAGACTTGGAAGGGCAGCGAGACGCCGGCCTGCCAGTAGTTGCCGTAGTTCTTCACATCGGGCGTGGTGTTCTCGGCGGCGGCGTCCCACTTGTAGCCGCCGAAGCTCGCCGCGAAGGCGAGTTCGGTGCCGGCGTCCTTGAGCGGGACGGAGTAGCCGGCGTTGAGCTCGAGGGTCGCGCCCTTGAGGACCATGTCGTAGTAGACTTTCGGCGTGAGCGTGAGGCCGCTGACGGTCCAGTTGACGGCAAGGTAGGGCTCAAAGCTGCTCTTGTAGAAACCGTTGGATTTTTTCGCGTTCGGATAGCTGTAGAGCGTGACGCCGGGCTGGATGCTGAGGGTGTCCTTCGCGACCTCGAACTTGTAGGAGGCGTAGAAATCAAACTCGGGGTCGGACTGGCCGACGACCTTGTCGGAGATCGGGGCGTTGGCCCAGACGCCGCCGGTGAAGGCGCCGTTGGCGTATTCCAGCGTGGGCTGGAAGGACGGGCCGCCGAGGCGGACGCCGCGAAACATATACTGCGAGGCGATCGCGGGCGTGAGCGTCCACGAGGCGCCAGCGGGGGCGGGCGCGGCGGCGGGCGCCTGCGCGTGCAGGGTGAGAGCGCCGATCGTGACGGCACCGAGGGCGAGGAGGAGGTTTTGTTTCATCTATTTTCTAATGGTTTGGTTTTGGCGCATGAACGCCGTTCATGCCAATTCAGCAGGTAGCTTGCCAACCGTCTAATTCATTTTCCCTCGGTGCGGCGGCTCATTTCGCAGTCAGATCCGCCGGCCGCGCGCGCGGTGCGCCGACCCACCCGCCAAGCCGACAGCGCCTGGCGTGTCATAGAATTTCGCGGCGGGCGATGGTTGGCGGGCCGGTTGCTAATCAGTGGGTGACGAGGGCTCACGCTCCTCGCCACACATCCAAACAAAACCAGCCACCACCTGCCAAATGAAGCTAACTCGCCTCCTCCTGACCGCGACCCTGGGCCTCGGCGCCGCGTTTCCCGCGCTCGCCGACATCAAGGTCAACGAAAACCTCATGATCAACGGCTACGCCGCCGCCGCCTACGAATACCAAAAGACGAAGGGTCTCGCCGCGACCGACTCCGTCTTTGACGGCACGAAGGACACGCCGAGCGCCGACGCGGTCCTCACGGCCTTCAACTTCACGTTCAAGCCCGCCGTCACCGGCACGCTCAGCCTCTACTACGTGCCCAATCTCAAGACCAACGAGCTCAGCCTGCTCGACGTCTTCGCGACCTACGACGTGGGCGGCGGATTCTCCGTCACCGGCGGAAAGTTCCTCAGCTACATGGGCTACGAGGCGTTTCACACCGCCAGCATGTCGCAGATCACTTACGCGCCCGTGACCATCGGCACGCTCGGCGCCATCGCCGCCTACCACAGCGGTGTGCGGCTCGACTATGGCGACAAGGACGTGAGCTACGGCATCGCGATCGTCGACTCCGAGTTTTCGCCGAACGGCTTCGCCAAAGGCGACGGCGAGTTCACGCGCAACGCCGGCTTTGAGGCGTTCGTGAAATACACCGGCGCCAAGGACCTCACGCTCTGGGCCGGCTTCGCCTACGACACCAAGGGCGGCTTCCAGCCCGCCTCCGTCTCCGTCTTCGACTTCTGGGCCGAGTATAAGTTGTCCAAGGAAGCGACCGTCGCCGCCGAATTCTGCACCAAGGACGGCGGTCCCCTCTCGAAGGGCAGCACGTGGCTCGCCTACTTCAACTACGCCTTCGACGCGAAATTCTCCACCGTCTTCCGCGTCGGCGGCGAGAGCCTCTCCGCCAAGACCGCCGGCAACAACCTCACGCAATACACCTTCTCCCCCGCGTGGAAGTTGAACGACAACCTCACCGTCCGCGCCGAATACTCCCACTACGCTTACAGCGGCAAAGGCGCGAAAAACAAGGACCTCGTTGGCGTTCAGGCCGTGTTCAAATTCTAGGCTCCCGCGCCTTGACTCACCGGACGGCGCGCCCCGCGAAGCTCTCGCGCCGCGCCGTCCGGTCCGCCGCGCGGGTCGACCCGCGCGTTTTCCGTCAGCGTTTTCGTTTCCGAATTTCCTTTTCCGGGTTGGGCCACGACTCAAGCGGCCCACCCGAATCACCCGCACAATCCCTCAGTCCTAAACATACCATGAAACTATCCCACATTCTCGGCACGGGCGCCCTCGCGCTCGGCGCCCTCCTCGGCACCGCTCGCGCGGCCGAGACCGTCAAGGTCGGCGTCCTCCACTCCCTCTCCGGCACGATGGCGATCAGCGAGACTTCGCTGCGCGACATCCTGCTCTTCACGTTCGACGAAATTAACGCCAAGGGCGGCGTCCTCGGCAAAAAAATCGAGCCCGTCGTCGTCGACGGCGCCTCGAACTGGCCGCTCTTCGCCGAAAAGGCCAAGCAGCTCCTCGAGCAGGATAAGGTAGCCGTGACGTTCGGTTGCTGGACCTCCGTCTCGCGCAAGTCCGTCCTTCCCGTTTACGAGAAGAACAACGGCCTGCTCTTCTACCCCGTGCAATACGAGGGCGAGGAAGAGTCGAAGAACGTCGCCTACACCGCCGAGGCCGTGAACCAGCAGGCCACGCCCGCCGTCGACTACTACCTCGCCGAGGGCAAAAAGAAATTCTACCTGCTCGGTTCCGACTACGTCTATCCGCAGACGACCAACCTCGTGCTGCTCGAGTATCTCCTCAGCAAGAAAGTCCCGCTCGAAAACATCGGCGGCGGCTTCCGAAAGGACGGCTCCGGCAAGATCATCTCCGCCGGCAAATACACGCCCTTCGGCCACACCGACTACCAGCAGATCATCGCCGAGATCAAACAGTTCGCCGCCTCCGGCGACGCCTGCGTGATCAGCACGCTCAACGGCGACACCAACGTCCCCTTCTTCAAGGAATACGCCGCCGCCGGCCTCACCGCCGAGACCTGCCCGGTCGTCTCCTTCTCGATCTCCGAGGACGAGTTCCGCGGCCTGCCCGCCAAACAGCTCGTCGGCCAACTCGGCTGCTGGACGTACTTCCAATCGATCGATTCGCCGGCCAACAAGAAATTCGTCGCGAACTTCCAAGCCTGGCTCGCGAAGAGCAACGTCGCCGGCCTCGTCAAAG
>JBEANZ010000268.1:0-2844 GCA_041165185.1 Verrucomicrobiota bacterium
CGAGGTAGAGATTGACGTCCGCTGCGTTCATCGCGTGCCCTTCCACCACACGCGCCGCCCGCCGTCTTGCTAAACACCAAAATCTTCATGACCGGCCCCCGCCCCAACTACGCGTTCGCCAGCGACAACACCGCCGGCGTCTGCCCCGAGGCGCTCGCCGCGATCGCGGAGGTGAACAACGGTCGGGCCCCGAGCTACGGGGATGACGCCGTGACCGCGCGGGTCCGGGCGCGGTTCGCGGAAATTTTCGAGCGCGAGTGCGAGGTGTTCTTCGTGTTCAACGGCACCGCCGCCAACGCGCTCGTGCTCGCCGCGATGTGCCAGCGCCACCATGCGACCGTCTGCCATGCGCTCGCGCACGTGGACACGGACGAGTGCGGCGCGCCGGAGTTTTTCACAGGCGGCGGGAAAATCCTCCCGGTCGAGGCCCCGCTCGCGAAGCTCCGCCCCGCCGACCTCGCGGCGGCGTTCGCGCGCGGGCACGGGGTGCATTTTCCGAAAATCCGCGCCGTCTCGCTCACGCAATCGACGGAGCTCGGCACCGTCTACACGCCCGACGAGACGCGCGCCGTGAGCGAGTTCGCGCACACGCGCGATGTCGCCGTGCACATGGACGGCGCGCGCTTCGCCAATGCAGCCGCCGCGTGCGCCGCGCGCGGAGTTTCGCCCGCCGATCTCACGTGGCGCGCGGGGGTGGGCGCGCTGAGCTTCGGCGGCACGAAGAACGGCCTACTGACAACGGAGGCGGTGGTGTTCTTCAACCGCGAGTTGGCGCGCGAGTTCGACTACCGCGTGAAACAGTCCGGCCAGCTCGCCTCGAAGATGCGCTTTGCGAGTGCGCAGTGGCTCGCGGTGTTGCGGGACGGCGCCTGGTTGCGCCACGCGGCGCACGCGAATGCGATGGCGCAGCGCCTCGCCGCCGGGATGCGCGCGGTGGGCTTCGCGCTCGTGGCGCCCGTGGAGGCCAACGGCGTCTTCGTCGAGCTCGCGCCGGCCGTCGTCGGCGCGCTCGAGGCGCGCGGCTGGCATTTCTACAAGTTCGTCGGCGAGCACGGCTACCGTTTGATGTGCTCTTGGGCGACGCGCCCCGAGGAAATCGAGGCGTTTCTCGCCGACGCGCGCGCGGCTAAATTGTAGTGCGCGCTACTTCTTGTGCGCCTTCGCGTAGTGTTCCGCGAGGAGGTCGTGGCCGAAGTCACCCTTGAAGTCGCGGAAGACCGAGTGGACGTGGTTCGCGTTGTTCTGCGTGTTGTCGTATTCGATGAGATAGTCGGGCGTCTGGAGGCGGTAGTAGGAGCCGCCGGAGGCGCGTTGCAGGGAGCCGGCCCAGGCGAACGTAAACTTGTCCGCCGGCGTCGCGGCCACCTTCGCCATCACTTCCGCCGCGAGCTCCGGGCGCGCGCGACCCGCGTAGATCCGGAAGAGCGCGAGCAGTTTCTCGCGTTGCTCGGGGCGCAGTTGCGCGGACGAGATGCCCGCCGGCGCGAGCGGGTCGACGCGCTTTTTGTTGGCCGTCGCGATTTCGGTCGGCGCCTTGGCGTCGAAGATGGCGAGCTTGCGTTGCGCCTCGTCGAGCGAGGCGATGAACGCGTGGCCGGCGTCCTCCTCCTGCGCGAGCACGCGCTCGCCCTTGCGCGGGCCGGCTTTCACCTCGGCGGGATTGGTGCCGAGGAACGACGGGGCGAAGAACACGTGCTTCCCCTCGACGACGGTGAAGTTGAACGCGAGGTGGTGGCCCTCGAAGCGCCAGCCCCAGGATTTGTCCGCCGCCGGCTCGCCGAAAATCGTGACGAAATAATTCACGGGATCGCGGTTCTGCTTCGGGTTGGCCTTCTCGAGCTCCTTGAGGACGATTTCGAGTTGCATCACGGCCTGCACCTTGGCGACGCCGGTGTGGCTGAGCCCGGTGCGCAGCAGCTCGATGCCGAGCGCCTGCACGTCGGTGGAGGTCTTCTTGAACGGGAGGCCGTTGCGCGCGATCGGGACGAAGTTCCAGTTTTCCCGTTCGGCGTCGGTCAGCGGATAGACGGCGAGTTTTTTCTGCTCGGGCGTGAGCGCGGCGAGGAGGGCGTTGGCGGCGGTGACCATTTCGGCCGGCACCTCGTGCGCGCGCACGACGGCGACGCAGGAGGTCAGCAGGGAGAACGCGAGGAGGCGGAGGGTGGGGCGCATGAACGAATGCAAGGGGGCGAACCGCGCGCGTGGCAAGCTCTGCGGCGGGAGCGGCGGGAGGGGTCGCTCTCCGCTCACCCACGCTCGCAGCTACGTGCGCTCGGGAAACAGGGAGCGCAAGCCCGCCGCGCTCGCCGCGCACACGCCGCGCTCCGTGATCAAGCCGGTCACGAGGCGCGCGGGCGTGACGTCGAAGGCGGGGTTCGCGGCCGGGCTCCCCTCGGGCGTCACGCAGATCGTCCCTACAGATCCGTCGGCGAGGCGGCCGGCGAGGTGCGTGACTTCGCGCGCGCTGCGTTCCTCGATGGGGATTTCGCGCAGGCCGTCGCGAATCGTCCAATCGATGCTCGGCGACGGCGCGGCGACATAGAACGGCACGCCGTTGTCGTGCGCCGCGAGCGCCTTCAGGTAGGTGCCGATCTTGTTGCACACGTCGCCCTGCGCCGTGACCCGGTCGGTGCCAACGATGCACATGTCGACCATGCCGTGCTGCATGAGGTGGCCACCGGCGTTGTCAGCGATCACGGTGTGCGGCACACCGGCCTGGCCTAACTCCCAAGCGGTGAGGCTGGCGCCTTGGTTACGCGGGCGCGTTTCGTCAACCCACACGTGCAGCTTCATACCTGCGGCGTGGGCCTGGTAGATGGGCGACGTGGCCGTGCCCCAGTCCAC
>JBEANZ010000269.1:0-3585 GCA_041165185.1 Verrucomicrobiota bacterium
ACGAGTCCGCCGCCCTCGAGCGCGAGCGCCTGCTTGCCCGCCTCCGCGTGCAGTCCGACGCGATGACGAAAGCCATCCTGGATCGCTACGCCAAGCCGACCGACGGCGCCACGGCGACCCGCGTCGAAGGCGCGCTGCGTCCCGCCGCCAACGCCGCCGCCCTCGCCGCCGAGTCCGATGCCGAGTTCAACCGCGCCCACGCGGAGCGCTTCACCCGCCTCCGCGAGCTTGGCGCCCGCCTGCAAGCCGAGGCCCTGGAATTCGCCCGCGCTCACACCGACCCCGCGACCGGTCAACCCTACGAACTTGCCGCCCTCCTCCGCGCGATCCAGAGCGCCAACCTCAAGTTCGATCAGGCCGCGCGCGAAGACGTCACCTACGGCGACTACCGCACCGCCATGCTCACGCCCGGACTTTCGCCCGAACAACGCCGCCTGCTCTTTTCCGCCGCCGTCGCCGGCCTCGCGCAACCGCTCCCCCGCGGTGAGCTGACGCCCACCGGTCAGAGTCCGCGCCCGAGCGGACCCTGAAATCGCGCACCGCGCGCGACTCGCGCACAAATTACGCGGTTGATCTCGTGTCGGCCGTGCGCGCCCGCTTCATTCGCCCCATGCCCCAAAACCCCCACGCGCAGTTCGACGACACCGTCCTCGATCTGATCGAACATCACCCGCACGGCGTCGTGCCCAACACGCCCTCCTACCAAGACGCCCTCGAGCGCCTCCGCCACTCGCACCAAATCTACGCCCACGCCGACCACAAGGGCGGCCACGTCACCACGCGCTCGCTCGCGCGGCAGCCGGTCTTTCACGCGCAGAATCTCGCCGCCGTCACCGCCGGCACGGTCGCCCCCGAGGCCCTCGAACCCAACGCCAGCATCTTCGATCGCTACGCCCACTCGCTCCCCCTCGATCTCATCAAACGCGCCGAGGCGCTCCGCCTCCACGTCGCCGGCCGCCCCGCGCACCACCGCAAACACGGCGGCGTCGTCGCCCACGATCCCGTGCACACGCTCTTCCTCGTCCCGGGCGCCGGCCCCAACGTCGGCCTGCCCGGCAACTACCTCCACGGCTCCGTGCTCCAGCTCAGCCTCGCCGCCGACTCCGGCTGGGCCGTGCACCTCCACGATAGCGACGACGGCGCCGCCGAATTCGACGCGCCGACCATGGCCGCCGCCCTGGAAAAACTCCAGGAGCTCATCGCCAGCGCCCCGTTCCACCTCAGCGAGATCGAGGCCCTTGGATTTCGGCTGAAGTAAGCGCGGAGAGAACAGGATCGTCCCGGTCCGAACGGGCGCGGAAAAATTTCCCGCCTGAAATGCTCAACCGCAGACCGGGCGAAAACCTAGCCGGCCAAACGGGGAATCCGTTTCACCGGACCCCGCGCGCGAGATGAATCCAGAGTGTCGCGCCATTTTCCGCTTCGCCAACGCCTTCCGCGCCGCGCCCACCGACTCGTAGCTGCGAGCGTGAGCGAGCGGAACTCCGCGCCACCCGCAACCCATCCGCGCCCTACTTCCCCCGCCGCGCCGCCAACACCCGCTCCACCTCGCGGAGCGGCCGCGTGTTGAGCACGTGCGCGGCCGTGAGCCAACCCTTGCGCGCGGCGTTCACGCCCGCGCGCACGTGCGCAAGGCCGCCGGTCTCGTGTGCGTCGGGATTGATCGCGCAGACGAGACCGCGCTCCGCCGCCTTGCGCCACAACCGCCAGTCCATGTCGAGCCGCCACGGGCTCGCGTTGAGCTCGATGATCACGCCGTGCGCGATCGCGGCGTCGATCACCTTCGCGGCGTCGACCGCGTAGGCTTCGCGGCGGAGCAGGAGCCGCCCTGTGAGGTGCCCGAGCATCGTCGTGCGAGGATGCTCCACCGCGCGGATAATCCGCGCCGTCATCGTCGCCTCGTCCTGACCAAACGCGTTGTGCACCGAGGCCACCACGTAGTCGAGCGAGGCGAGCACGCCGTCGTCGAAGTCGAGCCGCCCATCCGCGAGGATGTCGCACTCCGTGCCGCTGAAGACGTGCGTGCGAAATTTCTTCGATGCGTTCAGCGCGCGGATTTCCTCCACCTGCCGCGCGAGCCGTTCCTCCGTCAGGCCCTTCGCCTGCACGCTCGCCTTCGAGTGGTCGGCGATGCCGAGGTAGTCCCAGCCCAGCGCCTCGGCGGCGGCCGTCATCTCGGCAAGCGTGTTGCGCCCATCGGAGGCCGTCGTGTGGTTGTGAAACGCCCCCCGCAAATCCCCCGCCTCGATCAGCGTCGGCAGCGCCCCGCGCTCCGCCACCTCGATCTCCCCGAGCCCCTCGCGCAACGCCGGCGGGATCAACGCGAGCCCCAGCGCCGCAAACAACCCCTCCTCGCTCGTAATCTCCGCCGCACCTTCAGCCCTTCGCCCCTTCAGCCCTTCAGCCTTTTCCTTCGCCGTGCCCTCGCCCGCCGCCGGCACGAGCCCCCACTCGCTCATCGAAAATCCCCGCGCCAACGCGCGCTGCCGCATCTGGACGTTGTGGTCCTTCGAGCCCGTGAAGTGGTGTAGCGCGAACACGAACTGCTCCGCCGGCACGAGTCGCAGGTCCGCCTGCAAGCCGCTCTCGAACCGCACGCTCGCCTTCGTCTCGCCGCGCGCCGTCACCTCCTTCACGCCCGGCCGCGTGACGAACCACTCGACCACCGGCGCGACATCCGTCGCCGCCACGAGAAAATCCACGTCGCCCACCGTGTCCATGCCGCGCCGCAAACTCCCCGCCGCCTCCGCGCGCGTCACCTGCGGGAGCGCCCGCAGCCCCGCCACGATGGGCTCGGAGATCTCCCACGCGTCCCACCACAGGTGCCGTTTGCCGTAGGCCTCGCGGTTCGCGATGCCCGCGAGGATTTTCTCCTGCGTCTTCTCGCCGAAACCGTCGAGCGCCGCGACGCTCCCCGCCCGACACGCCTCGCCGAGCGCCGCGATGCTCGCCACGCCGAGCTTCGTCTTGAGCGCCTGAATTTTTTTCGGCCCGAGCCCGGGAATCTGCAACAGCTCCACCAGCCCCGGCTCGATCGAGGCCTTCAGTTTTTCAAAAAACTCCAGCCGCCCCGTCGTGTGCAGCTCGGTGATTTTCTGCACAAGCGCCTCGCCGAAACCCTTGATCGAGCCGAGCTCGCCCGCCGCGATCAGCCGCGCCAACTCCGCCGCCTCGATCGCCTCGAGCGCGCGCGCGCCCGTCTGGTAGGCGCGCACCTTGAAGGGGTTCTCGCCCTTCAACTCGAGCAGCGTCCCGATTTCCGTGAGCACGTCGGCGATTTCGTTTTTGGTCATCGCCGCGACTCTACCCGATTCCCGAAAATCCCAAGGCGAAAATACGCCGCCGCGCGCTCACGGGCGAGACGCCCGCGCCGCCGCCACCGCCGCGCGGTCGATCTTCCCCTGCGCGTTGCGCGGCCACGCCGCGAGCGCGATCCAATGTTTCGGCCGCTCGTGGGCCGCCAGCGCCGCCGCCGCACGCGCGAAATCCGGCTCGCGTTTCCCGCGCGGGAAACACGCCGCCACCGCCTCGCCCCACTCCGCATCCGGCACGCCGAGCACCGCGACATCCGAAAACTCCCCGCTC
>JBEANZ010000270.1:0-3022 GCA_041165185.1 Verrucomicrobiota bacterium
GGCCTCGACAGCATCGTCGGCCAGTTGCGCGGCAAACCGAAGACCCGCGTCGTCGTCGGCCTCTTCCGCCCCGCGACCAAGGCCAGCCTCGCCGTCTCGCTCGAGCGCGAAGTGATCACGATCGCCAGCGTGTGCGATGTGCGCGTGATCGACGGCGGCGTCGGCTACCTGCGGCTCACGGAGTTTTCGGAGCACACCGGCGAGCAGTTCGCGAAGGCGCTCGACGAGCTCGTCGGCCGCGGCGTGACGAGCCTCGTGCTCGACCTGCGCGACAATCCGGGCGGCGTGCTCGATGCGGCGGTCGAGGTCGCGGAACCGTTTTTCAAGAAGGGCGAACTCATCGTCTACACGCAGGGTCGCAAGCCGACCGACCGAGAGGATTTCCGCGCCGAGACGAACGGCGCGCCGCTCGATCTGCCCGTCGCGCTGCTCGTCAACGCCGCCAGCGCGAGCGCCGCCGAGGTGCTCACCGGCGCGCTGAAGGACACCGGCCGCGCCGTCGTCGTCGGCGAGCGCACGTTTGGCAAGGGCTCGGTGCAGACCGTTTTCCCGCTGAAGAACGGCGAGGGCATGCGCCTCACCACCGCGAAATACTACACGCCCAGCGGCGTGAGTATTCACGAAAAAGGCATCGAGCCCCACGTGGAGATCGTCCTGACCGCCGACGAAGACGACAAACTCGGGCGCCAGCGCTCGCGCGCCGATGTGACCGACGCGGCCGAGTTTCAGGAGCGCTTCGGCTTCGCCCCGATTGCGGACCGGCAATTGGAGGCGGCGCTCGACGTGCTGCGCGGCGTGCGCCTCTTCGACACCCGCACGGCGGCGCGCCGGTCGGGCAAATGATTCTCGCGCTCGAGAGTTCCTGCGACGAGACGGCGGTCGCGCTCTTCGATCCGGCGCGCGGCCTCGCCGGCGAGTGGATCCACAGCCAGATCGCGTTGCACGAAAAACATGGCGGCGTCGTGCCCGACCTCGCGACGCGGGAGCACTTGCGGAATTTCGCGCCGCTGCTCGCGCGGGCGAAAAGCGAGATCGGGTTTGGCGGCGTCACGCGCGTCGCCGTCACACACGGCCCGGGCCTCGCCGCGTGCCTGGCGATCGGGGTGGCGGCGGCGAAGGCGCTCGCGCTCGCGCTGCGCGTGCCGGTCGCGGGCGTGAACCACCTGCGCGGCCACGTGTGGTCGCCGTTTCTCCCGCTGCACGCGGAGGCGCCCGCGAGCTTCGAGGCGCGGCTCGCGGCGCTGTTGCCGCATCTCGGCCTGATTGTGTCGGGCGGCAACACCATCTTGTTTTCGTTGGACGAAGCGCGGCGCGTCGCGGTGCTGGCGACGACGCGCGACGATGCGGCCGGCGAGGCGTTCGACAAGGGCGCGAAGCTCCTCGGCCTTGGTTACCCGGGCGGGCCGCTCGTGGAGAAACTCGCCGCGGGCGGGCGCGTCGACGCGTTTGATTTTCCGCGCGGCATCGGGCGGCGCGACGAATTGGATTTTTCGTTCTCCGGCCTGAAGACGAGCCTGCGCTACCAAATCGAGAAGATGCCGCCGGAGGCCGTGCGCATGCAGACGCCGGACCTCTGCGCAAGCTACCAGCAGGCGATCATCGACGCGCTCGCGCGGAAAACGCGCGCGGCGCTGCGGCTCGGCGCGGGCCGCTACCGGAGCCTCGGGCTCTCGGGCGGAGTGGCGAACAACCGCACGCTGCGCGCCGCGCTCGCGGCGGAGGCGGCGCGGGAGCGCCTCGCGTTTCTCGCCGCGCCGCCGCAGCACACGGGCGACAACGCCGCGATGATTGCGTTTGCGGCGTGGATGGAGCCGGCGGCAGACACGGCCGGCGACGGCGAAGCGGCGGGCATGGGCCTGCGCATCGAGCCGAGCGCGGAGCTGTAACCACCACGGGCGCCGCCGGCGGCAGGGTCCGAGGCGCTGGCGCGACTATTTCACACGCGTCGCCATCGACTCCACGAGGGCGTCGAGAAACGCGTTGTCGCCAGGCAGGGCGCCGAGGGCGGCGCGGGCGGCGGCGGATTGCTCGGCGGCGAGGCGGCGCGAGGTGGCGAGGCCGTGGAGTTTGACGAAGGTGGTCTTGTCCGCGCGCGCGTCCTTGCCGGCGGTCTTGCCGAGCGTCGCGGTGTCGGCGGTGGCGTCGAGCACGTCGTCGATGATTTGAAACCCGAGGCCGAGGTGCCGGCCGGCGCGGCGGAGCGCGGCGAGTTGCTCCTCGCCCGCGCCGCCGACGAGCCCGCCCATCACGAGCGCGGCCTCGATCATCGCGGCGGTCTTGTTGAGATGGATAAACTCGAGATCGGCGGCGGTGGCATCGGCTTTTTTTTCCGCCAACAGGTCCTCCATCTGGCCGCCGATGAGGCGGCGGCTGCCGGCGGCATCGGCGAGCTCGCGGACGAGCGCGGTCGCGAGCGCGGGATTGGCGAAGTAGTTTTCCGCGAGCAACGCGAAGGCGTGCGTCAGTAAGGCGTCGCCGGCGAGGAGCGCAGTAGCCTCGTCGAATTGCTTGTGCGCCGTCGGCCGGCCGCGCCGCAGATCATCGTCGTCCATGCACGGGAGGTCGTCGTGGATCAGCGAGTAGGTGTGCACGCACTCGATCGCGACGGCGGCGGGGAGTGGGTCGCGTGAGTCGTTGGCGAAGCGTTCCGCCGCAGCGAGCACGAGGACGGGGCGGAGGCGCTTGCCGCCGGCCTCGAGCGAGTAGCGCATCGCGGTGTGCAACCGCACGGGGCGGGCGTCCGCCGCCGGCAAAAACTGATCGAGACCGCGCTCGACGCGGGCGACGTGACGGGAGAAGGCGGCGGCGAATTCCATCGCGCGGTGTCGTGGGCGAATCCCCCGCGCGAGGCAATCGCGGAGGCAAGCGGGCCGGCGGAGGCGTTCACCCCGCCACCGGATCCACGGGATTCCGGTGAAAGCGAGTAAGGTGCTGGCAGGCAAGGCGCGCATTATTTTCTGACCAATTCGCTTCGGCTGTGCAGGGTGGAGCGTGGCATGTCAGCCCCTGCAACCATCTTTTG
>JBEANZ010000271.1:0-2602 GCA_041165185.1 Verrucomicrobiota bacterium
GACGCCGCCGCTCTGGCCAGGCGCGCCTTCGTGGAAGTGGGAGTTGTTGAGGACGTTGGTGAAGTTGTAGATCGAGGTGCGGAGGCGGATGGTGTTGGTGCCGGAGTTGTAGGTCATGACGGCGCCGCCGTAGGCTTGCGCGGTGGCGTTGAAGACGGTGGCGGGAAACGCGGCGCGCTCCTGGGCGTTGTCGATCACGGCGACGAGTTTCTTGGGCTGCGCGATGAGCTGGCCGCGGATTTCGCCGCCGGGGAACTGCGCGGAGTGGATGTTATAGTAAGCGCCGTTTTGGAGGAGCGTGAGCGGGGTGCCGAGGTGCTTCACGCCGCGGAGCACGAGGTTGAGGGTGTTGCCGGTGCGCGTGTAGATGGCCTCGCCGCCGAAGCCGGTGACGACCGGGCCCGCGACGCCGACCGCGCCCTCGTGGATGTGCGAGTTGGTGATCGGGTTGGCGAAATTATTGACGGTGGCGATGAGGTCGAAGGTGTTCGCGCCGACATCGTAGAGCATCACGACGGAGCCGGTCGCGGTGGAGGTGCTGGCGGGGGTCTCCTGCGCGGCGTTGAGCGTGGCGTTGAACTGGACGACTTGGGCGGGGGCGATGGCCGCGAGCGCGGACAGGGCACCGGTGACTAACAGGGCGCGAACGGTGGATGATTTCATGTGGGTGTGGGGGAAGGTGCGGTCGCGTGTCGGGAGCGGCACGCGCCGAAAGGTAACAGCGCGGTCAGGATCACGAACCGCGCCGTGGTGTCGAGGGAATGCGCGCGGCGTCGGCGTCGCGGAGCGTGGTGGGGGAGGGGAAGCTCAAGCAGACGGAGGAAAGCGGCGGGAGGACGGCGGAGGGAGGAGGGCGTGCGCGTAAGAGAGAGTGCGGGTGGAGGAGAGTTCGTTTGCCTCGCCGCTGCGGTCGGGCTTGCTCGACGCGATGCGTCTTTTCTTTGCGATGATTTTGGCGTCGGCCGTGGCGGCGGGCGCGACGGCGCGCGCGACGGCGCGCGCGGCGGCGCCGCCGGAGTTGGCGGCGGCGTTGAAGGAGTTTCACGCGGAGGCGCCGCGCGGGTGGTCGTTTACGCAGACGACCACGGCCGAGGGCAAATCGCAGACCGAGCGGTGCGACGCGGCGAAGCCGGAGTTCGACCGCTGGTCGCTGGTCGCGCAGGACGGGCGCGCGCCGACGGCCGACGAGACGGCGCACTACGGGGCGATGCGTTCGCGGCGTTCGCGTGGCGGCACCGCGCCGAATCTCGCGGCGCAGTTGGACTTGTCGACGGTCGAGACGCTTGCGGACGACACGGCGCGCGCGACCTATCGCTGCCGGCTCAAGCCCGCCGAGCCCGGCGACAAGACGGCGGCGTTTCTCCGCGCGACCATCGTCGTCGACAAGGCGACGCGCGCGATCGTGGGGGTGGAGTTGGCGAGCACGGGCGAGTTTAGCCCGACGTTTGGCGTGAAAATTGCCGAGCTGAAAACGACGCTGGCCTACTCGCTTCCGACGGCCACCCGGCCGAGCCTGCCGGAGCGTGTGACGACGCGCGTGCGCGGGCGGGCGTTTTGGTTCAAGTCGCTCGACGCGGAGATGACGGTGGAGTTTTCGGACTTCGTGCGCGTGGGAAAGTAGGCCGCGGGTTCGCGGGCGCGTGCGCCGCCGCCTACCCGGCGCTCCACTTGAAAATCGTCGTCGTGAGCGGCGGGAGCGTGACGACCATCGACTGCGCGAAGCCGTCGCGCGGCACGTCCTCAGTGGGGCGGCCGCCGTCGTTGCCGAGGCCGGTGCCGGCGTAGAATTCGGAGTTCGTGTTGATCACCTCGCGCCAGAAGCCGCCGCGCGGCACGCCGAGGCGGTAGGTGCGTTGCGCGCCGCCGAAGTGGCCGACGATGGCGAGGATGGTGCGTTCGTCGGGCGTGGAGCGCGCGTAGGCGAGCAGGTTGGCGTCGGCGTCCTGACACGAGAGCCAGCGAAAGCTCGCCGGGCGGAAATCCGTCTCGCCGAGCGCGGGCTCGGTCGCGTAGAGCCGGTTGAGATCGCGCACGAGCAGGCGCACGCCCTCGTGATCGGGGTAGTGGCAGAGGTGCCAGTCGAGGCTCGCGCCGTGCCGCCACTCGTGGGACTGCGCGAATTCGCTGCCCATGAAGAGCAGTTTTTTTCCGGGCCAGCCCCACATGTGCGCGTAGAGCGCGCGGAGGTTCGCGGATTTTTCGGCGATGTGCCACGCGCCCATCTTGAAGAGCATCGACGCCTTCCCGTGCACGACCTCGTCGTGCGAAAACACGCTCACGAAATTCTCCGCGTATTGGTAGAGCATCGCGAACGTGAGGTCGCCCTGGTGGTGGCGCCGCACGATCGGTTCCTTGGAAAAATACTTCAGCGTGTCGTGCATCCAGCCCATGTTCCACTTGTAATCGAACCCGAGGCCGCCGTCCGCGCTCGGCCGGCTCACGCCGGGGAACGACGTGCTCTCCTCCGCGATCGTTAGCACGCCGGGATAGTAGTGGTGCACGAGGCCGTTGACGTGCTTGAGAAACGAAATCGCCTCCAGATTTTCGCGTCCGCCGAATTTGTTCGGCACCCACTGGCCCTCCTGCCGCGAGTAGTCGAGGT
>JBEANZ010000272.1:0-2907 GCA_041165185.1 Verrucomicrobiota bacterium
CATGAGCAACGAACCCTTCACGCAACTGGTCGACGCGCACTACGCGCCGCTCTACCGGTTTGCGCTCAGCCTGGCGCGCCGCGAGGCGGACGCGTGCGATTTGGTGCAGCAGACGTTCTACATCTGGGCGACGAAGGGCGAGGCGTTGCGCGAGGTGTCGAAGGCGAAATCGTGGCTCTTCACGACGCTCTACCGGGAATTTTTGCGCGGGCGGCGGCGCGACGGTCGCATGACAGCGATCGAGGATTTGCCGCCGGGAGAGCAGGACATCGCGGCGGAGGACGTGGATCGCGTGGCGAAGCTCGACGCGGCGGCGGTGGTGGTGGCGCTCCAGTCGGTGGACGAGGTGTTTCGCGCGCCGCTGACGCTGTTTTATCTCGAGGATCTTTCGTATCTGGAAATCGCGGCGGCGCTCGAGGTGCCGGTCGGGACGGTGATGTCGCGGCTGTCGCGCGGGAAGGCGCAGTTGCGCGCGGCGCTCGAGCGCGAGGAACGGGAGGGAAAGGCGAAGGTCGTGTCGTTTCCCGGCACGTCAGGGAGGAAACAGGCATGAACAACACGGAAGCCAAATTCATCCTCGATGCCTACCGGCCGGGCGGGCGCGACGCGGGCGAGACGGCGTTTGCCGCGGCGCTCGCGCAGGCGAAGGCGGACCCGGCCCTCGGCGCGTGGTTCGCGCGCGAGCAGGCGCACGGCGCGGCCGTGGCGGCGAAGCTGCGCGCGATCGCGCCGCCGCCGGGCTTGCGCGAGGCGATCCTCGCGGGCGCGCGCGTGAGCGAGGGCAACGCCACGACGGCGGGCGGACCGATGACGACGCGCGCGTGGTGGCGGCAGCCGACGTGGCTCGCGGTCGCGGCGGCCGTGGCGATTTTCGCGGCGGCGGGCGCGGTGCGGTGGCGGACCACCGGCGGGGCCGCGACGGACGCGGCGCTGACGACGTTTGCGCTCGGCGACGCGCTGGAGACCACGCGGCACGGCGGCCACGGCGAACCGACGGGCGCGTTGCAAAGCGCGCTCGGCCGGAGCGACGCGCGGCTGGCGAGCGTCGCGTTGCCGGTGGATTTCGCGGCGCTGCGCGCGACGGGCTGTCGCACGGTGAGCGTCGCGGGGCGCGACGTGCTCGAGGTGTGCTTCCAGCGGGACGGGGCGTGGTTCCACTGCTACGTCGCGCGAGTGACGGATTTTCCCGGCGCGGGCGACGGCGCGGCGCCGAGTTTTTCCGAGCAGGGCGGAGTGGCGGCGGCGGCGTGGACGCGCGGCGCGTATCGCGTCGTGCTCGCGAGCGCAGCGGGGCGCGCGGCGGTGCAGCGGCTGCTGTGAGCGGGCGGCGCGCCGTCAGCGCTGGCGGCGCACGAAGTCGAGATTGTTGCGCGCGTCGGCGTCGTTCGGGTTGATGCGCAACGCTTCTTCAAATTGGCGAATCGCCTCGGGGAGGCGGCCGGTGCGGAAGAGCGCGGCGCCGTAGCCGTTGCGGGCCTGGAAGAAATCCGGATTCAACTTGATCGCGGCCTCGTAGGCGGCGAGGGCGGCGGGAAAATTTTCGCGGACGAAGTGGAGCTTGCCGAGGTTGTTGAACGCTTCGGCGTTGGCGGGATCGAGGCGGATGGCCTCGTGGAAATGCGCCTCGGCGTCGGCGGGGCGACCGGTGTCGACGAGGGCGTTGGCGAAATTGAAGTGGGCGTTGGCGTAGTCGGGCTTGAGCTTGAGCGCGGTCTCGTAGAGCGGGACGGCCTCGGTGGCGCGGCCGAGCGCGCCGAGGACAACGCCGAGGTTGTTGTAGGGATCGGGCCAGTCGGGCTGGAGCTTGATCGCGAGGCGGTAGTGGCGGGCGGCGTCGTCGAGGCGGCCGGCGCCGTAGTAGGCGTTGCCGAGATTGTGGTGCGTGTGGGGGTCCTCCGGCTTCACGCGGAGCGAGGCCTGAAGCCACTGAATCGCCTCGGGAATCTGGCCGATTTGGGTGAGGGAGTTGGCGAGGTTGTTGACGCCGTCGACGTAGCTCGGGAGCAGCCGCACGGCCTCGCGAAACGCGGCGATGGCCTCGGCCTGACGGCCCTCGCGAAAAAGGATTTCGCCGAGGTTGTTGTGCGGGCGCGGGCTCGTGGGCATGCGCGCGATGCAGTCGCGCCAGAGCGTGGTGGGATCGCGGTAGACCTTGTTGCGCTGCACGGTGGCGGCGGCGGCGGCGAGGGCGGCGAGCGCGAAAAACCCCAGCGCCGCGCGCCGGCCAAATGCGGCGGCGCCGAGCACGGCGGCCGCGACGACGGCGGCCAACGCGAGATACATCCGGTGCTCCGCGATTGTTTCGGTGGCGACGGGGACGACGCTCGAACTCGGCGCGAGCAACGCAAAAAACCACGCGCCCAGAAATCCCCACGCCGACCGGCGGCGCACGGCGACGATGGTGGCGATGGCGAGCACGACGAGGAGCGCGGCCTGCGGCGCGACGGCGAGAAGGCTCCGCTCGACGCCGATGCCGTAGTCGAAGACGAGGTTGGCGGGCCACACCGCGAGCGCGAGGTAGAGGACGATGGCGCGACATTGCGTGAACAGATACGCCCACCACTCGATGCCGCCCGCGCCGAAACCCGCCGTGCCGCCGCGTCCGCCGGTCGTCAGCACGAAATACGCGAGCGGCAGCCAAGTCGCCGCGAGCGCGAGGTAGAACCAGCGCCGCCGCCGCAGCAGCGCGCCGAACGCCTCGCCGCCAAACGTCCACTCGTGCAGCAACACGAGCAGCGGCGCGGAGACCATGACCTCCTTCGTCGCCATGCCGAGCAGGCACGCGGCGACGGCGAGCGCGGGCCAGAGCCAGCGCGCGGCGTCGCTGGAATCGCGCGCACGGATCGCGCAGTAGAGCGTGGTGAGATAGAACAACCCGACGAGCGCCTCCGCGCGCTGAATGACGTA
>JBEANZ010000273.1:0-11859 GCA_041165185.1 Verrucomicrobiota bacterium
CGTCCGTCCGGCGGCACTACGCCCGCGCGCAAGAAGCGGCCGATCAGCCGCAGGACCCTTTTGTCCCGCACCTTTTCGGCCACGCGCGCCATCAACAGGTCATGGTCCACGTGATCGAAGAACGATTTCAGATCGCAGTCCACGGCCGCGGTCAACCCGTCGGCCGCCGCCGCCCGCACCGCCCGCAACGCATCATGCGCGCCGCGACCGGGCCGATAGGCGTAACTGCTGTCACTGAACCCGCCCTCGAACACCCCGCCCAACTCCTGGGCGAGGGCTTGCTGGATCACTCGGTCCAGCACCGTCGGGATGCCCAGCGGACGCTCGCCGCCGCTCTTCTTCGGGATCATCGTCCGCCGCACCGGCGACGGTCGATAGGTCCCGTTGGCCAATTTCGCCAACACCTGCGTCCCGTGCGCGCGCCAGAACGCGGGAAACGCCGCGACCGACATCCCGTCGATCCCGGCGGCCCGCCATTGGTGCGCACCCGTCGCCACGCCTCGTTGAGGTTGGCCGGGCTCAGGATGCGCGACGCAGTCGAGAGCGCAGAGCCGAGAGCTGAGCGCAAAAACAAACGGCGATCCTCAGCTTCACACGTCAGGACGCCGAGGTTGAGTCCGAGGATCGAACTCTCAGCTCTCAACTCTCAGCTCTCAGCTGGATTTCCAAAGCGGTCCCACTCGGTTCGGTCCCTCGCGCGGTCGTGAGCCCCTCCGGGGCTTTCGGCTCACCCTGCGCAGGGTAAACGCCTACTCCCGGCTCGTGACTACGCGCGCTACTACGACCTCTGCTGACTCCTGTCCGCGCCCCGCGACGGTTGCCCGTGGCGGTGCTGCGATGGCGCTCACTCTCGCGCGGGTCGCCGCATGGCGGACAGGTTTGCTTCGCTCCGCTCACCCCTGCGGGGCAGCCCTCAAACGGCTGGCCTTCTCCGCTTCGCTCCGTCCCCGGGTAAGGGACGTGACTTTCGCGGCACAACCCCGGACTTTACCTGCGTCGCTGATACCGGGACTTCGTTCTGTCGTGCGAACTCGTCCGCGCCGCCGGCCTCACAGCCCGTTGTTCCGGCTCGCTGCGCGACCGGTCTTGTCGGCCTTCGGCCTCGGAACTGTTCGTGGGCTCGCCGCTTTGACTCCAGCTTCTTTCCCACCGTGCCACGCGGCCCCGCAGTTGCCTTCGTCTAATGCTTTCGTTTTCACTTTGGTATCTTGCATCGAGGACTTTCACCCCGTCAGTTCACTCCCATGCCGGGCACACACCAGAGCGGCACAGACAACGACGGGGCTGCGCCCGCTCGTGTCTGACCTCAATCGTTAGCCAAAGAATGCCTGTGACCGATACCGCCCCTTCGAAGCGATTCGCCCAGCGCCTTATGCTCGCGATGGAGGCCGACTGCATCACCTATCGCGACTACATCCCTTGGGCAGATAGGGTCATCGAACGCTTGGAGCGCCCGCAGGTCTGGGTGTGCGAACTCGCCACCACAAAGTATAAACCGGACGCGTTGCGTGCAGTCTCAGCCTTTGTGCGGTCGGATCCGCCCGAAGATTTTCCTGATGATCATGGAGAGTCCATCGGCTATCTCTGGATTCGCTACGAGCGTCGCGAATTATCTTGGGCGACATTTCTGAAGGAAGCCGGCATGCGGAGTGATGCCTCGTCCGGTCCGTGGGAATGCGAATACTTTTACTCGATGCTAAATGAGTTTGAAGAGCAGGCGTTTTCGCCTGGAGCAGAGGGGCGTCAGTGCGCCGTGGTGCGCGCAGCGCTTGAGAAAGCGATCGAGCGCGCGAGGGAAGTTTATGTCGAAATTCGGAAAAAGGGCTAATCGGGTAGCCGGAGGTAATTAGCCTCCGGCCCCCACACCACCGGACATGCGGGTCCGCATCCGGCGGTTCCGTAGTGTTTCCCCCTGCGCGGCCGGCACCGGAGCTTTCGGCTCCGGCTTCGACGGCGGCGGGTAATGATAAGCGACCCAGAGCGCCGGCAATTCCGGCACCCCCTGTTTCCCCAACTCCGAGGGTTCTGCTTCGGCAGCAGCCCGATGCGGGACCCCGGGTGAGCAAGCCCCCGCTTCGCCGGACGGCTACGCAGGGCACGGCCGTCGCGACTGACGGCGCGCGGTGGTCCAACTACGGCCAGAGCGAACGGCCCGCCGCCATCTACGGCTCGCCGCCTGCGGCCGCCTTCCGACCCCTATCGCACACTCAGTCACCTTCCCGGGAGGTTTCGCGCAACCATTGTTCACGACTGCACAACCACCGAAGGGGAATTTATCGAGTCGTTGAGCGGCGGCTCTCCCCGTAAATACGCCGCTCGGCATCGAGCACCCTTGAGGCGCGCAGGTTGAAAGTGCGCGCATCGTCCCGCGCCCGAGGGTCCGCTCTTCGGAAGCGACCGTCCTCGTCGCGCACTCGTCGCGCCCGCGTCGCGCCCGCGTCGCGCCCCGCCGCTTCGCCCGCCATCGGCCCTAGCCCACTGGGGTCGTTTGCCCGCCGATTGGCTCTTTCGGTTTTCACCGGCGCCGTGTTACTCTTCCGACCATGCCACCGCTCCCGCCGATTCGCCCCGTCCCGCCGCCGCCGCGCCGCCGTCGTCGCGGCTTCACCATCGCCGAGGTCATGATGGCCGGGCTCGTGCTCGCGCTCGGCATCGCCTCCTCGATCATCGTGCTCCAACAGGGCATGCGCAGCGTCGACACCGCGCGCAACACCACCATCGCCGGTCAGGTCCTCCAGAGCATGATGGAGGATTTGCGCCTCCAGACCTGGACGCAGGTGGCCGCACTCCAGGCCGCCTCCACCAACGGCACCACGGGCAACGCCGCCATCGACTCCTCGTTCATCGGCTCCGACGCCACCGCCGCCGCGCTCCTCGCCCGCTTCACGATCACCCGCCGCATCAGCGACGTCACCGGCCAGACCGGCATGAAAACCATCACGCTCACCGCCCAGTGGATCGGCATCGATGGGCGCACCCACTCCGTCAACTACACGAGCTACTACGCGCAACACGGCCTCTATGACTACTATGTTTCCTAAGCCCGGAAAACTCAGCGGAGAGCCAGGAGCTGAGAGCGGAGAGCAGAACCACGCGACCCGCGCTGACGCTCTCGTCCGCGGCCGAAACCTTGGCCGAGCCTGCGGCGGCGCCCGCGCCCACGTCAGTCGTGCCAGTCGCGGCGGCGCCGCGACGTCCGCCTTCACGCTCCCCGAGGTCATCATCGGCGCCACGCTCGGCTCCGTGATCCTGTTGGCAATTCTCACGACGTTTCTGTTCATGGGCCGCAGCGGCGCCAACGCCTCCAACTACATCACGATGGAGCAGGAGGCCCGCCGCGGCCTCGAGCGTTTCAGCGAGGATGTGCGCATGGCCAGCGGCATCGCGTGGACCAACAACACCTACGTCACCCTCACCATCCCGCACGCCGCCGACAGCGGCACCGACTCCGTCGTCTACTTCTACGACACCACCGCCGGCAGCTCGACGTATCACTGTTTCCTGCGCCGCGGCCCCGATCCGACCACGGGCGTCGCCACGACCGCCACCCTCATCCGCAACGTCCAGAGCTTCGAGTTCGCCCGCTGGATGATCGGCTCCACCGGCCAGGCCCTGAACGATTTCGGCACCAAGCAGCTCCAGATCCGGCTCACCATCCGCACGCAGAGCCAGACCGTCGTCGCCGCCACCAACCTCGTCATCTCCGCGCGCTACATCCTGCGCAACAAAACGTGAACTCCTCCCCCGCCCTCTCCTCGTCACCTGCGGCTCCCCGCGCCACGCGCCCGCTCGCGCTCCCGCGCGGCCCGCTCACCTCGCTCACCTCGCTCGCCCGCCGCAGCCCGCTCGCGCGCCGCGCCCGCCGCGGCTCCATCCTGATCGTCGCGATGATCTTCGCCTCCGTCATCGCCATCGCGCTCACCAGCTACATCAAGCTCGCCAGCACCGCGCTCAACCTCTCCCAGCGCTCCTTCCTCGCGAACGACACCATGAACCTCACCGAGGCCGGCCTCGAGCAGGGCCTGTGGTCCTTCAACCAAGCCATCGCCGGCGACGCCAACGCGTGGGCCGGTTGGACCATTTCCGGCAACAACGCCACGCGCACCTTCACCGGTTTCGCCCTCTCGCAGAACGCCACCGGCACCGCGAAAGTTTACGTCCAAAACTACAACTCCTCCGGCACGCCCGCCCCGCTCATCGTCGCGCAGGGCGTCGTCACGCCCGCCGGCGGCGGCGGCGCGATCAACAAGCTCGTCGAGGTCCGCCTCATCCGCCGCTCCCTCTTCGCCAACGGCATGGTCGGCCGCAACGGCATCACCTTTAGCGGCACCAACGCCTCCGTCGACAGTTGGAATTCCGATCCCGACAACAACTCCGCCACCGCCGCCATCGCCTACAGCGGCGGCGTGCGCCACGACCTCGGCTCCATCGCCGCCGTCAACGTCACCGCCAACATCTCCGTCCAAAACGCCGACATCTGGGGCTTCGCCTCCGTCGGCGGCCCCTCGACCACCGCGATCCAGGTCGGCTCGCAAGGCGTCGTCGGCCCCTTCGGCACCGCCGCCGGCACGAAGGACCCCAGCCGCGTCGCCTCGAACTTCACCGACAACCTCCCCGACGCCGTCAACCCCACCATCCCCGCCGGCTACACCACGCCCACCATCGCCTCCATCTCCGGCGCCTACACGCTCCCGCGCGGCACCGATTCCGCCGCGAGCGACGGCGTTTATTATTACAACATCGGCAGCATCTCCGAGACCGGCGCGGCCACGAACATCCTGCAAATCACCGCCGGCCGCAAAGTCGTGATCATCGTCACCTCCCCCGTCGGCACCACCGGCATCAACGTCGCCGGCAACGGCGGCATCAACCTCGGCGCCGGCTCGACCCTCGCGATCTACACCGCGAGCGACATCAAGATCGCGGGCAACGGCCTGCTCAACCCGAACACCCAGCCGATCAGTTGCCAGATTTGGGGCACGGCCACGTCCGCTGGCAGCCAGGCGATCGAGATCGCCGGCAACGGCGCCCTCAGTTCGGTCACCTACGCCCCCGAGGCCAACGTGAAAATCAACGGCAACGGCGACGTCCTCGGCTCCGTGGTCGGCTACACCGTCACCGTCGTCGGCAACGCCTCGTTTCACTACGACGAATCCCTCGCCAACTGGGGCGGCAGCAACCCGTTTCAAATCTCGAAGTGGCGCGAACTCGTGAGCGCCACCGACCGCGCCACCTACGCAAGCGCGCTCGGCTTCTGACACCGATTCCCAAACGTGATCGGCCTTTTGTAGGGCCGCCGCTCGCCGGCGTGCCGTCGCGCTTTGCGCGCGGGGGCACCAACCGACGTTCGCCCACACTCGCACGTGTGCGGCGCGACGGCACGCCGACAAGCGGCGGCCCTACGGTCCAAGGGCATCTCGTAAATCGTCTGAGCGCCGCCCAGCGGCATGGACGTCCCGCCCATGTCGCCCGCGCGCCGCGCCGCCCACGGGTCCGCAAACCCGTGCCACGCTCGCCGCGCTAAACCACCGTGCCCGGCGGCAACACCGCGCCCTTCGGCACCACGAGCACGCCGTCGCGCACGACCACGTTGCCGTTCGCGTAAACCCCGTCGGCCTTGCCGTGCGCGACCAGCACGCAGCCGTCGCCGATGCGCGCGTTCTTGTCGATGATCGCGCCCTTGATCACGCAGCGCGCGCCCACGCCGAGGTGCGAGCGCCCCTTGCCGGCGTTGGCCGCGAGCTGCTCGTCCGTCTCGTAATAATCCGCGCCCATCACGACGGTGTCCTCGAGCACGGAGCCCTCGCCGATGTAGGATCTCATCCCGAGCACGCAGTGGTGGATTGAGGAGTCGGTGATGATCGAGCCGTCGCCGATCACGACGGCGTCGATGGCGCACTTGTTGAGTTTCGAGGCGGGCAGGTAGCGGTCCTGCGTGTAGATCGGCGCGGTCGGATCGAAGAAATTGAACGGCGGCATCGGCTGCGCGAGCGCGAGGTTCGCCTCGTAAAACGCCCGCACCGTGCCGATGTCCTCCCAATAGCCCTCGAAGATGTGCGCGTAGAGTTTCTTCCGCCCGAGCAGCCCGGGGATGATCTCCTTGCCGAAATCCGCCATCGAGTTGTCGAGCGCCTCGGCGAGCACGGCGCGGTTGAACACGTAGATGCCCATCGAGGCCAGGCAGCGTTTCTCGTCGCACGGCGAGAGTTCCTTTTCGAGCGCCGCGCTGACCGTGAGGCTCTCAATCACCGCCGGGTCCTTCGGTTTCTCGACGAAGCGCGCGATCGAGTGGTCGTCACGCACCTGCATGAGGCCGAGGCCGGACACCTTGGAAACGGGAAACGGGATCGCCGCGATCGACACGTCCGCGCCGCACGCGAGGTGTTGGTCGATGATTTTTCGGAAATCCATCTTGTAGAGCTGGTCGCCCGAGAGCACGAGCACGAGGTCGTGCGGAAACGACCGGAAGTGGATCAGGTTGCGCCGCACCGCATCGGCCGTGCCCTGATACCAGTCGGAGCCCTTCTCGGTCTGCTCCGCCGAGAGGATGTCCACAAACCCGCCGCCGAACGGATCGAAGTTGTAGGTGCTCGTCACGTGGCGGTGCAGCGACGCCGTCTGAAACTGCGTGAGCAGGAAGATGCGGTTGATGTCGCTGTTCAGGCAGTTCGAGATCGGGATGTCCACGAGCCGGTATTTGCCGGCGAGCGGCACCGCCGGCTTGCAGCGTTCCTGGGTGAGCGGGTGGAGGCGCGTGCCGCGGCCGCCACCCATGATTACCGCCAGCACTCGTTTTTGGGTCGTCATGTTTTTTTCCGGGGTTCGTTGGGAAACTGCGGCCGAGAATTGGCCCGGTCGCATTCAACGCCAGCCCAAATCCCGTCAGCGCCCGCGCGACCCGCCGACTTCCCCGAATCTTTCATGCTGCCGTGGCGGAGAGTCCCACCGTGCTCGCATGGATTCCGGAAGCCCCCCGGCTGGTTCAACCTCTCGCGGCGGCCAACCTGTGGTTTCCTGAATCTGCGGGAAGTTCCTTCATGAAATTTGCCGCGCCACGGTCCCTGCGTAGCCCCCGGTGGATGCCCGCACGACCGGGCGCGACTATTGACGCTACCTCGATTCCCGAAAGTCTCCGCTCCATGTCCCATGTCCTCGTCACCGGTGCCGCCGGCTTCATCGGCTCGCACACCACGGATCGCCTGCTCGCCGCCGGCCATCGCGTGACGGGTGTGGATAATTTCCGCACCGGCCGCCGCGCCAACCTCGCCGCCGCGCTCGCGTCGCCGGGGTTCGCGTTGCACGAGCTCGACGTCACCGCGCCCGGCGCGCTCGACGCCCTCGTCGCCGCCGTGCAACCCGACGCCCTCATCCACCTCGCCGCGCTCGTCAGCGTGCAGGAGAGCATCGACGATCCCGCGCTCAACCACCTGCTCAACGTCCACGCCACGCACCTCGTCGCCGAGACCGCGCGCAAGCACCGCGTGCGCCGCCTCGTCTTCGCCTCCTCGGCCGCGATCTACGGCGACACCACCGCGCGCCCCATCCGCGAGACCACGCCGACCGCGCCCATCAGCCCCTACGGCGCCGCCAAGCTCGCCAGCGAAGCGCTCCTCCTCGGCCACGGCGCGACCTACGGCCTCACCGTCCGCTGCCAACGCTACTTCAACGTCTTCGGCCCGCGCCAGGATCCCGCGTCGCCCTACTCCGGCGTCCTCTCGATTTTTGATCGCCGCTTCCGCGAGGGGAAACCCGTCACCGTCTTCGGCGATGGGCAACAGACCCGCGACTTCGTCTCCGTGCACGATGTCGCGCGCGCCAACCTCCTCGCCGCCACCGCGCCCGCGCTCGCCTCCGGCGCCGCCAACATCTGCACCGGCCGCGCCTCGTCGCTGCTCGATGCGCTCGCCGTTTTTCGCCGCCACTATCCGCAGTCCGCCGCGCCGAAGCACGCCGCGCCGCGCGCCGGCGACATCATCCACTCGCTCGGCGCGCCCGACCTCGCCGCCGCCGCGCTCGGCTTCCGCGCCGAGGTTTCGCTCGCCGACGGCCTCGGCGAACTGATCCGTTCGGGATGAATCCGCCCCGCGTCCGCCGCGCGTCCCCGGCCGCCCTCGCTGTTTTCGTCCGCGCGCTCGCGCTCCTCTTCGCGCTCGCGTTTTCCCCCGCCGCCCGCGCCGGCGAACCCCTCTCCTTCTACGTCAACTACGCGGCGCGCGTCGCCACCGCGCCGCTCGCCGCGCACGCGCTCTCCATCGTCCACCCCGACGCCACCCTCGATCTCGCGGCGGCGCATCGCGCGGGCGCGACCGTCCTCGCCTACCTCAGCGTCGGCGAGGTCGCCGCCGACGCCCCCTACCGCGCCGAGGTCCTGCGCCGCGCGCTCCCGTTCGCCGGCCGCAACGAAACCTGGAAATCCGATCTCATCGATCTCTCCGACGCGCGCTGGGCCGATTTCCTCGTCGGCGAACTCGCCGCCACCGCCGCGCGCCGCGGCTTCGACGGCTTCTTCCTCGACACCCTCGACTCCGTCCCACCCGCCGCGCACGCCCGCCTCGCCGCGCTGATCGTCCGGCTCCACGCCGCGTTTCCCGGGAAAAAAATCGTCCTTAACCGCGGCTTCGCGGTTTTCCCCGCGATCCGCGACGCCATCGATGGCGTGCTCGTCGAGTCGCTGTTCGAGACGCAGGACCTCGCCACGAAAACGTTCCGCGCCGTTCCCGCCGCCGAGAGCGCCGCGCTGCTCGCCGAGTTGAAAAAAATCTCCGCCGCCGGCCGCGCCGTTTACGTGCTCGACTACGCCGACCCGGCCGACCCCGCGCGCGCCGCCGCCGGCGCGCGCCGCATCCAGGCGCTCGGCTACCACGCGTTTGTCTCGACGCCCGCGCTCGACGGCGTAGCGCTCGCCCCGCTCCGACCCGTCGCGCGCCGCCTCGCCGCGTTTTACGGCAACCTCTCCACCGTGCAGGAGGATCGGGTCCGCTGGCCCGCCGAGTCCTTCGTCGCCCAACGCCTCCAACTCCCCCTCGAGTGGCTCGGCTACGAGGTGGATTATTTTCGCGTCGCCGTCCCCGGCGATCTGCCCGCGCTCGATGCCGACTACCGCGCCGTCGTCCTCCCGCGCTTCTGGGAAATCCCCGCCGCCCTCGAACCCGCCGTCGTCGACTGGCTGATCGCGCAGCGCGCGGCCGGGAAAAAAATCCTCCTCTTCGGCGGCCTTCCGTTTCGCGACCGCGACCAACGCCAGCGCTTCCTCGCCGCCTTCGATCTCGGCGGCGACGGCTCGATCCTCACCGGCCCGCAACGCCCCGCCCTCACCCTGCGCGATCCCGCCGTGCTCGACTACGAGGCGCCCGTCGCCGCGCTGCCGGCGGGCCATCTCCACCTCCGCGCCCCCGCCGGCGCGCGCCGCCTGCTGTCCGTCAACGCCCCGGGCGCCGACGGCGCGGCCACCGTCTTCGACGCCGTCTTCACCTGCGCCTGGGGCGGCTTCGCGCTCGATCCCTACGTGATGTTTCGCCGCGCCGACTACCGCGAATTCTGGCACATCGATCCGTTCGCGTTTCTCGCGCTCGCGCTCGGCGACTTCGGCGCGCCCGCCCCCGACACCACCACGCGCGACGGCGTCCGCCTCTTTCTCCACCACATCGACGGCGATGGTTTTGCCAACGTGAGCCAGGTCGAGCCCGGCCGCCGCTCCGCTGAAATCATCCGCGACCGGTTGCTGAAAAAATACCCGCTCCCCGTCACCGTTTCCGTCATCGAGGCCGAGGTGCGCGCGCTGCTCAAGTCCCAGCCCGCCGCCGACGCCCCCGCCCTCGAGGCCATCGCGCGCGATCTCTTCGCGCTCCCGCAGGTCGAGCTCGCCTCGCACACCTACTCGCACCCGTTCTACTGGATCGAGGGCGACCGCACCGAGGCGTTTTACGACGGCCAGCGCCTTGACCTCAAAGTCCCCTACCCCGCCCTCGATCTCGCCCGCGAAATCGCCGGCTCCGTCGCCTACATCAACGACCACCTCGCCCCGCCCGACCGTCGCGTGCGCGTCCTCCTTTGGAGCGGCAACTGCCGCCCGCCGCCCGCCGCGCTCGCCCTCACGCGCCGCCTCGGCCTCGAAAATCTCAACGGCGGCGACACCCTCATCACCGCGCGCCACCGCACCCTCACCGCCGTCGCGCCGCGCACCATGCCCTGGGGCGACGAGCTGCAAATCTACGCGCCCAACCAAAACGAAAACGTTTACACCAACAACTGGCGCGGCCCGCTCTTCGGCACGTTCACCCACGTGCTCGACACCTTCGCGCTCACCGAGTCGCCCCGCCGCCTCAAGCCCGTCAACCTCTACTACCACTTCTACAGCGGCGACTACGCCGCCTCGGTCGGCGCGCTCACCACCATCTACGATTTGATCATGACGCAGCCGCTCCACGCCGTCCCCGTCTCGACCTACGCGCGGCTCGCGCGCGACGCTCGCGCCACCGCGATTTTTTCCGCCGGCCCCGACCGCTGGCTCGTCGTCAACGCCGGCGATTCCCGCACGCTCCGCCTCCCCGCCGCGCTCGCCCCGCGCCTCGATCTCGCGCGCTCCACCGGCGTCACCGGCTGGAAACTCGATCGCGATCAGGCCTTCCTCCACACCGACGGCTCGCCCGTCGTCTCCGTCGTGCTCGGGGCCAACGCCTCCGTCGGCCCGCGCCTCGAGAGTTCCTCCGCCGAGATCAATTTCTCCGCGCGCACGCCCGCCGCCTGCCGCTTCACCGTCGCCGATCTGCGCCCGATCGAGGTCGTGTTCGCCGGCCTCGCGCCCGCGCGTCCCGTCCGCGCCACGATCAACGGCGCCGCCCGCGAACTCCCCGCCGACGCCGCCGGCCGCCTCCGCCTCGCGCTGCCCGCGCGCGCCGAGGTCGCGCTCGAGTTCGCCGCGCCATGAGCGCCGCCGGCAAGCCGCTCTTCGCCCCCTGGCACGTCGCGCTCGTGCTCGCCGCCGCCGCCGCCGGCGTCTGGCTCATCCTGCCCGACGACGCGCAACTCCTCGACGGGCTCGTGCGCGACGGCTCCTACGTCGAGGCGCGCCGCGTGCTCGGCAAACTCTCCCCGGCCGCGCGCGCCCGCCGCGCCGCGCACTACCGCGCGCTCGAGCTGCGCCTCACGCGCCTCGAAACCCGCCCCCGCGATCCGCTCGCGTTCGACGCCGCCTGGCGCGCCGCCGCCACCGCGTGGCGCGAGACCGCGTTCGACGGCGAGGTGTTTCTCGAACTCGCCCCGCTCGTCCCCGCCCTCCCCGATCCCGTCGCCGCGTGGAACTTGATCGCGCCCGATTTTTCGCGCGCGCCCGAGAAACAGCGCGCGCGCCTCGCCGCCGATTTCGTCCGCGCCGCCCTCGCCGCCAATCAGCCCGCCACCGCCGCGGCGATTTTTTCGCTCGCCCACCCCGCCCCGCGCGCCACCGCCGACGCCCTCGAACTCGCCCGCCTCTGGCAACTCGCCGGACGCGCCCCCGAGGCCCTCGCCGCCCTCGGCGACGATCCCGCGCCCGCGGCACGCCGCGTTGAACTGCTCCGCGCCACCAACCGCAACCGCGACGCCCTCGCGCTCCTCGCCGCGCTCGCCGACGCCGCCCCCGACCGCGCGCCCGACGCCGCCCTCGCCGAACAGATCGCCGCCACCGGCCTCGCCGCCGGCCAGGCCGCCGAGGCCGCCGCCCTCGTCGCGCGCTACGTCGAGAAAAACCCCGCCGATCTCGCCGCCGCGCGCCGCCTCCGCGCGCTCCACCTCGCCGCCGGCCAGCTCGCCCCCGCGCTCGCGCCCGCGCGCGCCGCCGTCACCCTCGGCGCGCGCCACCCCGACGACGTCCGCGAACTC
>JBEANZ010000274.1:0-4253 GCA_041165185.1 Verrucomicrobiota bacterium
CGTTCTACACGGCGAAGGGGATCGAGGGGGCGTCGCTCTACAGCCAGGGTTTGCGGCGGCGCGCGGAGGCGGGCTTGGCGCTGGAGGACGAGCGCGTGGGCAACCTGATGCGGCCGCGGCCGCCAGTGCTGGCGCCGACGGCGCGGTTCGCCGACATCGCGAAACTGTTTCTTAACACGCGCGTGAACAACCTCTACGTGGTCGACGACGCGGGGAAGTTTCTCGGCGTGGTGTCGCTGCACGACATCAAGCCCTATCTCGGCGAACCGGAGCTGGCCGCGCACGTGCTGGCGCGCGACATCCTGCACGAGGATTTTCCGCGCGTGCGGCCGGCGCAGCCGTTGACGGAGGCGTTGGCGGGATTTCTGACCGTGGTGGCGGAGCGGCTGCCGGTCGTTGACGACGAGGGCATGCTGCTCGGCAGCTTGGCGAAGGGCGACGTGTTGCTCTCGCTCGTGGAGAAGCGGCGGCGGGCAACGGAGGCGGCGCCGCCGCCGTCGGCGATTACGCCGGCGGGCGGTTAGGCGAACAGCGCGTCGAGTTTGCCGGTGCTGTCGCCGACTTTTTCGGTGCGGACGCCGGCGGTCTCGAGCATCGCGCGGTGGAGGTTGGCGACGGGGGTTTTGTCGTCGACGCGCAGGTGGCGACCCGAGGCGAGGCGGCCGCCGCCGCGTCCGGCGACGACGATCGGCAGGTCTTCCCACGAGTGTTTGTTGCCGTCGCTGAGCGCGCTGCCGTAGAGGAGCGTGCAGTGGTCGAGGAGTGTGCCGTCGCCTTCGCGGATGGCGGCGAGGCGGTCGAGGAAGCGCGCGAACTGCGTGGTGTGGTAACGGTTGATCCGCGCGAGGAGTTTTTTCTTTTCCTCGTCGTTGCGGTGGTGCGAGAGGTCGTGGTGGCCGTCGCGGATGCCGATGGTGGGGTAGGGGCGGTTGCTGCCGTCGTGCGCGACGATGTAGGTCGCGAGGCGCGTGGTGTCGGTCTGAAACGCGAGCGCCATCACATCATACATCAGCCGCATCTGCTGCTCGTAGGTCTCGAACATCTCCGGCGCGGCGACGCCGGGCGGCGGCGTGGGCGCCCCGAATTTCTCCGTGCGCTCGATGCGGCGCTCGAGGTCGCGGACGGCGGTGAGGTATTCGTCGAGCTTGCGGCGGTCGGCGTCGCCGAGGCGGCGTTCGAGCGAGCGAGCGTCGTCGAGCACGTAGTCGAGCACGCTCTTGCGGTAGAGGGCGCGCTGCGCAGTGGCCGCGAGCGTGGCCGCGGGATCGCCGGAGCCGAAGAGGCGCTCAAACGCGGCGCGCGGATCGACCTCGGGGTTCATGGGCTGCGTCTCGGATTTCCAGGAGAGGTTGAACTGGTAGGCGCAACTGTAGCCGGAGTCGCACGAGCCGGCGCGCTGGCCGCCGTCGCAACTCAACTCGAGCGACGGCAGGCGCGTGGCGTCGCCGATTTGGTTGGCCGCGATTTGGTCGACGGAGATGCCGGCCTTGATGTCGGCGCCGGCGGTTTTGCGCGGGTGGACGCCGGTGAGAAAACTCGCGGAGGCGCGCGCGTGGGCGCCACCGCCGTCGCCGAGTTCGTCACCTTGTTTGTTGGCGAGGCCGCTGACGACCGTGAGCGAGGCGCGGTGCGCGGCGAGGGGCTCGAGAGTGGAGGGGAGCGCGTAGGCGGGGCCGGTGGTGGCGGGGGTCCAGTCGGCCATGTTGGCGCCGTTGGGGACGTAGATCCAGGCGAGGCGTTTGGGGAAGGCGCGCGCGGCGGCGGTGGCGGCGCGGGCGCTCGACGGGAGCATCGCGTCGAGGACGGGGAGCGCGACGGCGGTGCCGAGGCCGCGGAGGAACGTGCGGCGGGGGAGAGTGGGCGGCGTGCTCATGGGGCGGGAAACAGGAAGGTGATGCGGAGGTGTGGTGTGAGTCGAACGCGGATTCCGATTCGGCGTTGGGGAACGCTAATTCTCGCTAATTTTTCGGAGGCAGTGGGGTGGACCGGTGGTGTGCGTGCCTCGCCTAATCGGCGAGACGTGGGCGCGTGAAGCGCGGTGGGAGCAGGAGGTGGAGTGGTTTGGGATTAGCGTCGATTAGCGAAGATTAGCGTTCCTCAGGTTTGGGGATTGGGCGGCTCGACTGGGTTTCCGCGCGGCGGTTTTGGAAGGGGAAGCTTTGCGCGACGGCGAGGATGAGGGCGGAGAATCTGTCGTCGCCGGCGCGGAGGTCGGCCATGATACGGTCGATGGCGGGGCGGTCGTAATACTCCACGCCGCGGCCGAGGGCGTAGGTCAGCATTTTCTCGGCAAGGCAGCGGCGGAATTCGTCGGCGCGTTTCGTCGCGAGCAACTCGCCGAGTTCGGCGGCGCCGGCAAACGTGTCGCCGCTCGCGAGTTTACCGGTGGCGTCGATCACGGCGGTGCCGTCCTTGTCGCGCCAGACACCGATGGCGTTGAAGTTCTCGAAGGCGAAACCGATGGCGTCCATCTTGGTGTGGCAGGAGGCGCAGCCGGGGTTCGTGCGGTGCTGCTCCATTTGCTCGCGCAGCGGGCCGGTGAGTTGGCGGGATTTGTCGTCGAGTTCGGGGACGTTGGGCGGCGGTGGCGGGGGCGGCGTGCCGAGCAGATTGTCGAGGACCCACTTGCCGCGTTTCACTGGCGAGGTGCGGCTGGGATTCGAGGTGAGCGTGAGCACGCTCGCGTGCGCGAGGACGCCGCGGCGCGGCGTGCCGGCGAGCGAGACGCGCTGGAAATCCTCGCCGGTCGGCGCGTCGGGGAGGCCGTAGAGTTTGGCGAGGCGGCCGTTGACGAACGTGTAGTCGCCGCGGAGGAAGTCGAAGACGCTGCGGTCGGCGCGCATCACGTGCTCGAAGAACATTTCCGTTTCCCGCTGCATCGCGGCGCGCAGGTAGGGATCGAAATCGCGGAAGACGGTGCGGTCGGGCAGCATCGTTTCGAGGCTGCGGATTTGCAGCCACTGGCCGCCGAAGTTGTCGACGAGCGCGCGGGATTTCGGCGCGGCGAGCATCCGGCGGACTTCGGCGGCGAGCTGCGGGCGGAGCTGGCCGCGCGAGGCGAGCGCGAGGAGTTCGTCGTCGGGGACGGAGCTCCAGAGGAAGAGGGCGAGGCGGGAGGCGAGGGTGTAATCGTCGAGGGGCTGCGCGAGCTGGCTCGGGGGTGAGGGAGGCGAGCCGCCTTCGCCCGAGCGCTTCGGCGAGCTGGCAGGCGCCGCGGCTCCATCACCGAGGAAGAGAAAATTCGGCGAGACGAGCGCAGCCTTGAGCGCGAGTTTCACGCCGGCTTCGAAGCCGTCGCCTTGCGCGCGGGCGAGCGCGTAGAGTTTCGTAAGGCGATCCAGTTCGGCGGGCGCGACGGGGCGGCGCCAGGCGCGATAGGCGAATTCGCCGATGAGCGCGCGGGCGGCGGTGTCTTCCGTAGGGCCGGCGCTTGCCGCCGCGCCGTCGCGCGGCACACGCGCGAACGATGACGGACGTCCATTCTCGCTCGCAGGTGCAAACCGCGACGGCACGCCGACAAGCGGCGGCCCTACGGGTGAGCGCGCCGGCACGCCGGCAAGCGGCGGCCCTACGGGCGAGTGCGACGGCTCGCCGGCAGGCGGCGGTCCTTTAGCCGCGTGGAGCGCAAAGAGTTTCTCCAGCGGCGCGGGCTTCGGCGGGTTGAGGACGGGCGATGAGAGGTCCGCGATTTCGAGGTTTTGGATCGTGAGGCGGCGGGCGCGGAGGTTGGGGTTTTCGTTCGCGGGATCCTTGAAGGCGTTGACGAAGGCGGCGGAGAAACGGTGGCGGCCGGCGGGGAGCCGCGCGCGCAGCTCGTGGATTTCCGGTTGCGGCACGAGGAGCATCACGGAGAACGGCCGCTGCTTGCCGAACGGCTGCATGTGATCGGGGGCGAGCACGTCGAACGTCTTCAGCGCGCGGCCGTCGAGGCGGAACTCCATCCGCGTGGGCTCGGCGCCGGCGTGTTGCGCGAAGGCCTGCGCGCGCAGGATCACTTCCGCGTCGCGCGGGAGAACGAAGTCGGCGGTCACGTCGCCGTTGGCTTCGAGCACGCGGGCGCCGTCGGCGGTGGCGCGGCTCGCGCCGGTCGCGGGGAGCGCGGCGCCGGGGAAGCGGCGCGTGGCGGCGGGGAGCGGGCCCTCGATCTCCAGCCACTTCACGAAAACTTTGCCGGGCTCTTGCTTGCCGAGGCGGCCGTTGAGCATGGTGAGTTCGTTTTCGCCGGAGCGGCGGCGGCGGACGACGGCGCGGAA
>JBEANZ010000275.1:0-14153 GCA_041165185.1 Verrucomicrobiota bacterium
GGGGGGGGGCCCCGCCCCCCGCCGGTCCCCCCGCCCCCCCAGGTGCGGGGGGGGGCCGGCCCCCCCCGCCCTACACCGGACCGCGCGCTCATTTGCCGCCGACGCACACGAGGTGCGTGAACGTTTTCACGTAGAGCCGTCCGCCGTCGATGCACGGCGTGCTGTGCGTGCCCTCGCCGAGCGGGTTGCGCGCGAGTTGTTGAAACGTGTCGCTCGCCGCGAGCACGAACATGTCGCCCTTCGTCGAGGGCACGTAGAGTTTTCCGCCGATGAGCACGGGCGAGCTGAAGAACTCCGCGCCCGTCAGCCGCTCCGACCAGAGCACCTTGCCCGTCGCGGCCTCGATCGCGCTGGCGAAACCGGCGTCGCTGATCAGGTAGAGGCGGCCGTCGGCGTAGAGCGGCGTCGGCACGTAGGGCGTGGCCTTGCGCAGCGTGTAGGCGACGTGGGTCTTGGCGACGTTGCCCGCGCCACCGAGGCGGATCGCGGAGAGGTAGTTGCCGGTGCCGGCGCCGGAGCCGCAGCTGCCGATGACGAGATCGCCGGCGACGATGGGCGAGGCGACCATGCGTTTGTCGAACGCGGGGGCGCGCCAGATTTCGGCACCGGTGCGCGGGTCGAGACTCGAGACGCCGTGCGACTGGCTGGTGAGCAACAGCTCCACCGCGCCGTCGGCGCGCGCGTGCGTGACGGGCGTGCAGTAGGCGGCGGCGATGTTGGGGTTCGCGCCGGTGCCGCGCGGCGTGCGCCACGCGACGGCGCCGGTCTTCAAGTCGAGCGCGACGATGGAACTCTCGGCGTCCTGATCGTTGGTCACGATGACGGTGTTTTCAAAAATCATCGGCGAGGCGCCATGCCCGTGTTGCGACTGAAACGTCCCGAGATCGCGCGCCCACAGCTCGCGGCCGGCGTGGTCAAACGCGCGCACCCAGTGGTGCTCCGCCGAGACGAAAAGCGCGATGACGCGCTCGGCGTCGACGACGGCGGAGCCGTTGGCGTAGCCGGAATTCTTGTTGCCCGGGCGGTGCGTCGGGAGCGCGTAGGATTTGGCCCAAAGTTCCTTGCCGTCGCGTTTGTCGAGGCAGAGGAGCGCGCGCTGCTTGCCCGCGTCGGTCGCGGTCATGAGGAAAAGTTTGTCGCCCCAGATCACGGGCTGCGAATGGCTCTCGCCGGCGATCGGCACGCGCCAACGGAAATCCGCCTCGGTCCACGTGACGGGGATGTTTTTCGCGGCGCTGAGACCGGTGCCGTTGGGGCCGCGGAAGCGCGTCCACTCCTGCGCGCCGAGCGGCGCGGCGCCGACGGCGGCGACCAGCAGCGCGGCGCTGAGGATGAGGGAAACACGGGAAGCGCGGGGCGGGGAATTTGTTTTCATGGGGCGATGGGTCTGACGCGGGCCGGGGGCGAAAAGGTGCGCGAGCAGAGGGCCGGGTGATTTCGCGGTCAAAGCCAAAGCGGGCGCACGTCGGCCGCGTCGCGCTTGCACCAGTTGCCGCAATCGGTGGGACTGCGCGGCCCCCATGAAGACGCCCCGCGCCTCCGCCCTCGCCCTGATGTTTTTCGTCGGCCAACTCCTGGCCGCGCCCGCCAGCGCCGACTGGCCCGCGTGGCGCGGCCCCACCGGCGACGGTCACGCCGCGGCCGGCCAGACCGCGCCCGTGAAATGGAGCGAAACGGAAAACGTAATCTGGCGCGCGCCCGTGCGCGGCCGCGGCCATAGCTCGCCCACCGTCGCCGGCGATCGCGTTTACCTCACGACCGCCGACGCGGCGACGCAGGAGCAACTCGTCCTCGCCTTCGATCGCGCGACGGGCAAGCCGCTCTGGGAAACCGTCGTGCACGGCGGCCCGCTCGAATCGGGCAACCACAAGATTTCCTCTCCCGCCGCCTCAACCGCCGTCTGGGACGGCGAGCGCCTGCTGATCAATTTTCTGCACGCCAAGGCGATTCACACCACTGCGCTCGACCGCGCCGGAAAAATCCTCTGGCAGACGCGCGTCGCCGACTACGCCGTGCACCAGGGCTTCGGCGCCTCGCCGGTCGTGCACGAATCCGTCGTGCTCGTCGCCGCCGACAGCCGCGCAGGAGGCACCTTTGCCGGCCTCGATCGCAAGACGGGAAAAATCCTCTGGCAGCACGCGCGCCCAAAGATCGCCAACTACCCTTCGCCCGCGATCGTGCGCGTCGGCGGCCGCACGCAGGCCGTCCTCGGCGGCTGCAACCTCGTCGCCAGCTTCGATCCTCTCACTGGAAAAAAACTCTGGGAGCTCGAGGGTTCGACCGAGGAGACCGTCGTGACGGCGACGACCGACGGACAACGGATTTTCCTGAGCGGTGGCTACCCGCGCAACCACGTCGCCGCCATTGAGGCCGACGGCTCCGGCAAAATCGCGTGGCAGAACAACACCAAGGTCTACGTGCCCTCGATGCTCGTGCGCGAGGGCCACGTCTTCGCCGTCCTCGATGCCGGCCACGCCGTCTGCTGGAAGTCCGACACCGGTGAGGAACTCTGGCGCGAGAAAGTCGACCGCGATTTCTACGGCTCGCCGGTCATGCTCGGTGCGCGCATCTATGCGACGAGCCAGCGCGGCATGACCTCGGTGTTTGAGGCGACGCCGCAGAAATTCACCCTCCTCGCGCAAAACCAGCTCGGCGACGAAGCCTTCGCCTCCCCCGCGATCTGCGGCGGGCGGATTTTCCTGCGCAGCGCCAAAAAGGGCGAGCCGCGCCAGGAGTTTCTCTGGTGCATCGGCGAATAGCGCCGTCACGCCCCGCGCCTCGCCATGACACTCCCCGCCGCCCTTCCCTCCAAGGCACCCGCGCTCCTCGCTCTGCCGCGTTTCTACTACGGCTGGGTGATCGTCGCGCTCGCGGCGGCCGCGATGGTTGGCACCCTGCCCGGCCGCACGCAGGGCCTCGGTCTCATCACCGAATCGCTGATGAAGGACCTCGCGCTCGACCGCGTGACGTTCGCGCAGATGAATCTCTGGGCCACGCTCCTCGGCTCGCTCTGCTGTCTCGGCGTCGGCCGCCTCCAGGATCGGATTGGCACGCGCATCGTGCTCGCGGCGGTCGCGGCGCTGCTCGGCGCGGTGGTGTTGGTGATGAGCGTGACAACCGGCGTGGTCGCGATGTTTGTGCTGCTCGTGCTCTCGCGCGGGCTCGGGCAAAGCGCGCTCTCGGTCGTGAGCCTCGCGATGGTCGGGCCGTGGTTTCGGCGCCGGCTCCCGGCGGCGATGGGCGCCTACTCGATCACGCTGAGCATCGGTTTCATGGCGGCCTTTCCGATCGTCGGGCAAATTGTGGAACGCGACGGCTGGCGCACCGCGTGGGCTGGCATCGGCTGGTGCCTGCTGCCCGGTCTCACGGCGCTCGCGTGGTGGCTCGCGCGCCGCAAACCCGAGGAGTGCGGCATCGCGCGAGAAAACAATTCGACATCCGACACTGAAACCTCCGCCGCCGACACCGGCCACACGCTCGCGCAGGCGCTGCGCACGCCGGCCTTCTGGGTCTTCGCGCTCGCGAGCGCGATCTACGGCCTCGTCGCCTCGGGCATCGGCCTCTTCAACGAGTCGATCCTCGCGGAGCGCGGCTTCGCGGCCGGCACCTACCATCGCAGCCTCGTGATCGTGGCCCTGCTCTCGCTGGTCGGCAACTTCCTCGGCGGTTGGCTCGCGTCGCGTTGGAGCATGCACCGCCTGCTGACGCTCGCGATGACGTTACTCGCCGTCGCGCTCGCGAGCCTGCCCTCGCTGAAAACGCTGCCGCAAGTCGACGCCTTCTCCGTCGTCATGGGACTCACCGGCGGATTCGTCATCGTGATCTTTTTCAGTTTTTGGGCGAAGGCCTTTGGCCGCGCGCACCTCGGCCGCATCACCGGCATGGCACAGATGATGACCGTCCTCGCCTCCGCCGTCGGCCCGCTGCTCCTCGCGCAATGCCACGCTATCACCGGATCCTACGCGGCGGTGTTTTACGCGCTCGCCGGAGTCGTGGCGCTGCTGGCGCTCGCGGCGTGGTGGGTGACGGTGCCGCAGGCCAAGTAGGCCGCCCGCTCGCGGGCGCTTCTCACGCGTTCGGACGAGCGCGAGCAAGCTCGCAGCCTACCTTCCTATCGGACGGATCACTCTTACTTCGCCGCGACCTCCGCCGGCACCAGCGGCTCGCCATACGGCAGATCGTCGGGGAGCGGCACGAACTCGCGGAACTGCGCCCAGAGCTGGGAAAAATCCTTGCTCACGTCGCCCGAGAGGCAGTCGGTGATTTGCCCTGCCGCCTCGGGGTAACGCTCGATCACCTGCTTAAACGAGAAGCTGGGATTGTAGAACGCGTAGACGAGCTTGCGCATGTTCTCCACGCCCGTGCGGATCGCCGCGCCGTAGTCGGCGAAACGCGCGGGCGAGAGATCGCCGGCCACGAGGCCCGCGTGCACCGTCTCGGCCACGAGCACGCCGCTCTTCAGCGCGAGCATCACGCCGCTGCTGAACACCGGATCGAGAAACGCCAGCGCATCGCCCACGAGCGCGAGGCCGTGCGCTGCGCAGTAACGCGAGTGCCGGGAAAACTCGCTCGTCACCCAATACTCGCCCGTCGACGCGCCGACGGAGAGCCGGTCCTTGATCCAGAGGTTCTCCGCGATCTCGCGTTGGAAAATTTCCTTCGGGTCCTTCACGCCGCCGCGCGTGAGATATTTTCCCTCGGCCACGACGCCCACGCTCACCATGCCGTCGTGCTGCGGGATGTGCCAGAACCAGCCCTTCTCGGGGATGAACGCCACCGTGGTTTCGCCTTCGTCGATGCCCTCGGCGCGCTTCGAATCCTTGTAGTAGGTCCAGACCGCGATTTTTTTCAGGTAGGGATCGGGCAGGCGCCAGCCGTTTCGCACCGAGGTGAACGCCTCCTTGCCCGTGCAATCGAGCGTGATGGGCGCGCGCACCTCAAACGCCCGCCCCGCCTTGTCGGTCGCCGCGACGCCCACCACGCGGTCGCCCTCCATTAGCAGGCGCGTGACGGTCATCTCCTCGCGGACCTCGGCCCCTTTCTCGCGGGCGTTGTCGAGCATCATCACGTCGAACTCCGAGCGCAGCACCTGCCACGACTGCGCGACGGTGTCCTTGTCATAGCGCGTGAAAAAATAAAACGGCTGCGAGCGCCCGCCCTCCGGCTGCACGAAGCGCACGCTGTATTTCTTCACGAAGTGCGACCGCTTCATCTTCGGAATCATCCCGATGCGCTCCAGCGGTTGAAACGTGAACGGGATCAGCGATTCGCCGATGTGGTAGCGCGGAAATTTTTCCCGCTCGAGGATCAGCACGCGATGGCCGTATTCGCCGAGGACGGCGCCGGCGGTCGCACCGGCGGGGCCGGCGCCGATGATGATGGCGTCGTAGTTTTCGGAAACGGGGCCGTGGTGGGCGGAAGACATGCGGAAATAAAAAATCAGGCGGACGTGCGCCGCTGACATTGAAACAGCACAAAGCCGAGGCCAGCGCCAAAACCGAGGCCATGCGCCGCGCCCCAAAGCAGCCGGCCGTTGGCGCGTCCCACCGCCGCGTAGAGCTGCTCGCCCGCGTAGTAGCCGGCGCTGTGCAGCGCGAGCAGCACGAAAAACATCCCGAGAAATCCGCGCGTTTGCCCAAACGCCCGCTGCAGCAGCCACGTCATCGCCGCGAGCCCTGCAACCGCACCCCAGAGATCGGCCTGAAATTTCCCGTGCAGCCCGAACCAGCACACGCACCACGCGATCGCGTAGGCGAGGAACACCGTCGCAAAACACAGCGTGAAACGAAGCCCCGCGCCGCGCACCGCGACGAGCCGGCTGAGCGCCAGCCCGCCGAGCCCGAGGTAAACCAGCGCCGTCGTCGAGTAGAGCCCCGCCGCGCCTGGCACCAAGCGAAACGCCCAGATCGAATAGGCCAGCGTGCTCACCGCGCCAAAACTCAGGCACCCGAAAATCATCGCGAAGGGCAGCGAGGGAGCCGGACGGAGTTCTTGGCCATCAGGCGTGAGGCGAAATAATTTCATGGGAAGGGAAGATGGGATTTCGGCGGAAGACGAACCATGGACCACGAAAGGTGCGCGGCCAAGGCTTGCGTCACATTTTCGCCGGCCCCACAACGCCGCGAGTTCGCCTCCTCCCCATGATTTTCCCGTCCTGTTGGTTCCGTGCCGCGGTTTTTGCCTTGCTGGCGGCCTCCGCGTTTTCCGCCCGCGCCGACGACTGGCCGCAGTGGCGCGGGCCACAGCGCGACGGCGTCTGGCGCGAGACCGGCATCGTGGAAAAATTCTCCAGCGCGCAACTGCCCACCGTGTGGACCGCCGCCGTCGGTCCCGGCTACAGCGGCCCCACCGTCGCCGGCGATCGCGTTTACCTCACGGATCGGATCAACGCCCCCGAGCAGCAGGAGCGCGTGCTGTGTTTCGACCGCCACACCGGCAAACCGCTCTGGACGCACGCCTATCCCTGCGTCTATCGCGACATCGACTACGCGCTCGGCCCGCGCGCGTCGGTGACGGTCGTGGACGAACGCGCCTTCGCTTACGGCGCGATGGGCCACGCGCACTGCCTCGACGCCGCCACGGGCAAAGTAATCTGGGCGCGCAATCTCCCCGCGGAATATCAGGCCAAGATCAACATCTGGGCCATCTCCGGCGCGCCGCTCATCGTCGGCGACCTCGTGATTTTCCAAGTCGGCGGCCAGCCCGACGCGTGCGTCGTCGCGCTCGATGTGCAAACCGGCCGCGAACGCTGGCGCGCGCTCGACGGCCAGCCCTCCTACTCCGCGCCGCGCCTCATCCGGCTCGGCGATCGCGAAGCCGTGATCGCGTGGACCGGTTTCTGGATCGCCGCGCTCGATCCCGCGACCGGCAGAGTTTGGTGGAAGGAGCCCTACAAGCCGGTGAACATGATCCTCAACGTCGGCGACCCCGTGCTCGACGAGACGGGGACGAAACTTTTCTTCGCCGCCTTCTACGACGGCGCGCGCCTCTACCAACTCCCGCGCGACACCTCGCCGCCCACGCTGCTTTGGCAGCGCAAGGGCGTGAACGAGCGCAAGACCGACGCGCTCCACAGCATCATCATGACGCCCTTCATCCGCGCCGGCCACGTCTACGGCATCGACAGCTACGGCGAGATGCGCTGCCTCGATCTCGCGACCGGCGACCGCGTGTGGGCGGACACCACGCTCCTCGCCAACGGCCGCTGGGCCACCGCGTATTTCGTGCAGCATGGCGACAGCACCTGGATCACCACGGAGAAAGGCGAAATCGTGATCGCGAAACTCACGCCCGCCGGCTTCGAGCGGATCAGCAGCGCGCACTTCATCACGCCCGAGACGCCGCTGCGCAACCGCACGCATCCCATCGCGTGGTCGCACCCGGCCTACGCGCACCGGAGTCTCTTTGCGCGCAACGACACCCAGCTCGTGTGCGTCTCGCTCGCGGCACCATAGCCGGCCGCGCCGAACCTACCTCGCTTCCGCCGTCGGCCGACTTTTTCCCACGAGCAGTTCAAACAACGGCGAGGCCATCAGCGTCGTGATGACGGCCATGATCACGAGCGTCGCGAAGAGCGCGGGCGTGATCACGCCGCGTTGGAGGCCGATGTTGATGATGATGAGTTCCATCAGGCCGCGGGCGTTCATCAGCGCGCCGATGCCGAGCGATTCGCGGTTTGAGATCCCGGCGGCGCGCGCCGCGAGCCAGCACGCCACGCCCTTGCCGCCGACCGCCGCGATCATCACGAGCCCCGCCATGCCCCACAGGTAGCCGGAGTCCAGCAGGCCGATCTGGGTGTTGAGGCCGGAGTAGGTGAAGAAGAGCGGCAGCAGCAGCGCGACCGTCAGCGGCTGGATGCGCGCGATGAGTTCCCTCACGACGAGCCCGCGCGGCATCGCCATGCCCATGATAAACGCCCCGAACACCGCGTGCAGCCCGATGAGGTCCGTGAACCCCGCGCCGAGCGCCATCGCCGCGAGGCACAGCACGAACTCCCGATCCGAGAGCACGCCGCGCGCCTCCACCCGCGCGCCCCACCGCGCCAAGAGCGGCCGCACGATCGCGAGCACGACGACGACGTAGCCGATCCCGCCGCCGAGATTGAGCGCGGCGTGGGAGAAATTTCCGTCAAAGCTCGCCAGCACCACCGCGAGTAGCCCCCACGCCGCGGCGTCGTTGATCGCGCCCGCGCCGATCGCGACGGTGCCCATTGTCGTCCCGGTCAGACCCTTGAAATGAATGATCCGCGCCAGCATTGGAAACGCCGTGATGCACATCGACGCGCCGAGAAAAATCACCGCCTCCGTCAGCGAGGTGCGCGGCGGAAACAGTTGCGTGTGCCCGTGGAAATACCACCCGAGCGCCCCGCCGAGCGCAAACGGCGCCGCCATCCCCGCGATCGAGACGGCGACGGCGGCGCGCAGTTGGCGTTGCACGATGTCCATCCGGAATTCCAGCCCCACGACAAACATGTAGGTCGCCAGCCCGAGCTGCGAAACGGGGAACAGGATCTTCAGCGTCTCCGGCGGGAACAGTTGCGCCGTCACCGCCGGGAAAAACAGCCCTAGTAGCGACGGCCCGAGCAGCACGCCCCCGATCATTTCGGAGACGACCTGCGGCTGCCCGGCGCGTTTGCCGACGACGCCCACGAGCTGGCAGACGACGAGGATCGTCGCGACCTGGAAGAAAAAATGGATGGCGAACTGGAGGTTGCTCATGTGCGGCGGCGTCCGGCGAGACGCGCGGGCGGCGATTTGGTCACACGTCGACCGACGCGAACTCCGCCGCTCGGTCGCGCCGCACTATTTGGCCACACAGTAAAGGTGCGTCCCCGTGCGGATGAAGATCTGGCCGTCGACAAACGCCGGCGTGCCGAGCGTGTAGCTGCCGTCGAGCGTGCCTTTGCCGAGGAGTTTGTAAGTCGGACCGGCGGCGAGGATGGCCGTCTCGGCGGTCTGGCTCGTGATGAAAATTTTTCCGTCCGCGATGATCGGCGAGCCCCAGACGCGGCCGATGCCCGTCTCCTCCGGACCGTAGATCGCCGCGCCGGTCTTCGCATCGAGGCAGGTGATCGAGCCTTGGTCGCCGGCCATGTAGAAGCGCGGGCCGTCGCTCACGGGCGTCGGCACGTCGGGCGCGCTGCGTTGGTCCGTCCAGCTCCACGCGAGCTGGCTCGTGGAGATGTCGCCCTTGCCGCCGGCGCGAAACGCCAACAGCGGCACCTTGCGCGTCGGCGCGAAAATCATCCCGTCGCGCACCGTCGGCGAGGGGACGACGCGGAAGAAGCGGTCGTTTTTCGGGTTCAACCCGCCGCCGCGCCAGAGTTCGGCGCCGGTCGCGGCGTCGTGGCCGGTGAGGTAGTTGCCGCCGAGGACGACGAGTTGTTTTTTTCCGTCAATGGTCGCGAGCGCGGGCGTCGTGTAGGCGTCGGGCGACTCAAATTCGGCGTCCGTCGGGCGCTCGACGCGCCAGGCGACTTCGCCCGTGGCCGCGTTGAGCGCGAGCAGGTAGGAGGGGTCCTTGGTCTTCATGCCGTGCAGGACCTGGACGACGAGCTTGCCGTCGACGAGCACGGGCGAGGAACCGTAGCCGTGGTTGGCGCCGAGCGCGCCGTAGCGGCCGGGCACGTCGAAGCGCCACTTCTCCGCGCCGGCGAAATCGAAGCACGCCACCATGCCGTTGCCGGTCACGGTCCACACGTGCCGGCCGTCGGTGACGGGCGAGGGGCTCGTGGAGTTGTGCTGCATCTTGAACGCGTTGCCCTGATCGACCTTGCGGCGCCAGAGCTCCTTGCCGGTCGCGCGGTCGAGGCTGATCAACAACAGGTCCTGCCCGCCGATCGTGCCGCCGGCCGGGCCGCGACCGCCGGGGCCGCCCTTGCCTTTGCCCTTCTTGGTGTCCGCGCCGGGCGGGGGCGGCGGGGGCGCGGCGTCGGGCGGCGGCGCGACTTCCTTCGAGGGGGAGTTGAGAAAAATGCGGTCGCCCCACACGACGGGCGAGGAGCCGCTCCATGCGGGGAGCTCGACTTTCCACTTCACGTTTTCGGTGAGGCTCCACGAGACCGGGAGGTCCTTCGCGCCCTCGGTGGTGCCGTCGCCGTGGGGGCCGCGCCAGGCGGGCCAATTCGCGGCCAGCACGGAGCCGCCGACCACCACGCCGGCGCCGGCCGCCGCCAGCCGCCACGCCCGATTCAAGCCGCGCACGAGGGGAAGAGTTTTCATTGGGGAAAAAATAAGGGGGAAACGCGCGCGACTAGAGGGAGCGCGCCGGGCGTTGTCGAGCGAGGAGGCCGGGCGCGCGCGGCGGCTTGTGGTTCGCCGAGTTCGACGTTCCGAGTTCGTAGTTCCGCCTTCAGGCGGTTCCGGAAACAACGTCCGAAACCGGCTGAAACCGGAATTAAGAACCCAGACCACCGGCGCCCGCCCTCACCTCCCTCGCGCGGAAATGATCGCCTCCGCGCCGTCCGCCGCGCCAGCCTCCGCGCCGCCCTCGCAACCTTTGATTTCATGAAGCGAAAACCCCGGTTTCTTTTTCCCGCCGCAGCCACCGTCGCCCTCGCGTTGCTCGCCGGTTGCAAACCCTCCTCCTCATCCGCCGGCGCGACGGCCGCGTCGGCCCCCGCGATTCCCGTGCAGGTCGCCGTCGTCGAGCAGCGCGACGTCCCCCGCCGCGTCGAATCCGTCGGCGCCGTCCAGGCGCTCCGCACCGTCGCGGTGAAATCCCAGGTCGACGGCGTCATCGCGCAGATCCATTTCCGCGAGGGCGACGAGGTGCCGGCCGGCGCGCTGCTCGTCTCGCTCGATGCGCGGCCGTTCGAAAACTCCCTCCGCATCGCCCGCGCCGATCTCGTCAACGTCCGCGCCGAGGCCGCGCAGGCCGAGGAGGACCTCGCGCGCTACCAACGCCTCGACCGCCTCGAAATCGTGTCCAAGGAGCAGATCGCCCTGCTCGTCACCAAGGCGCAGACCACGCGCGCGCTCGTGCAATCCAAGGAGGCCGCCGTCGCCAACGCCGAGCTCCTGCTCGGCTACACCCAAATTCGCGCGCCCCTCGCCGGCCGCACCGGCCAGCTCGCGCTCCACGAGGGCGCCCTCGTGAAGGCCAACGACTCGGCGCAATCCATCGTCACCCTCAACCAGCTCGCGCCCATCGCGGTCGCGTTCGCCGTGCCCGAAAACAAGCTCGCCGCCCTCCGCGCCGCGCTCGCCGACGGCTCGGCGCGCGTCACCGTCACCGACCGCGGCGCCGGCCTCACGCGCACCGACGGCCGCCTCGCCTTCGTCGACAACGCCGTCGATCCCTCCACCGGCACCATCGTGCTCAAGGCCGACTTCGCCAACGCCGACCACGCGCTCTGGCCCGGCCAGTTCGTCCAGGTCGCCACTAGCCTCGGCGTCGATCGCGCGGCGCTCGTCGTGCCCGCCCCCGCCGTGCAAACCGGCCAGGCCGGCGCCTACGTCTACGTCGTGAAATCCGATCGGAAGGTCGAGCTGCGGCCCGTGAAAATCCTCCGCGCCGACGGCGACCTCCTCCTCCTCGCCGAGGGCGTGCGCGCCGGCGAGACCGTCGTCACCGACGGCCAGCTCCGCCTCGTGCCCGGCGCGACCGTCGAGGCGAAGGCCCTCGCCGTCCCGCCCGCGAAAACCCTCCTCGCCCCCGCCCCGTGAACCTCCCCGCCCTCTGCATTCGCCGGCCGGTGATGACCACGCTGCTCACCGGCGCGCTTTGCGTCTTCGGCGCGATGGCCTACCGCTACCTCCCCGTCAGCGATCTGCCCAACATCGATTTCCCCACCATCGTCGTCACCGCCAATCTCCCCGGCGCCACCCCCGAGACGATGGCCTCCGCCGTCGCCACGCCCATCGAGCAGCAGTTCGCCACCATCGCCGGCATCGATTCGATGGTCTCCTCCAGCTCCCTCGGCGCCACCGCGATCACCGTGCAGTTCGCCCTCGATCGCAACATCGACGCCGCCGCGCAGGACATCCAGTCCGCCCTCGCCGCCGTCCAGCGCCGCCTGCCGAACGACATGCCCACCCCGCCGTCGCTGCGGAAAACCAATCCCGCCGACACGCCCGTGCTGTTCATGACGGTCAGCTCGCCGACGCTCCCGCTCTCCGCCGTCCACGAATACGCCGACACCCGCATCGCCCAACGCATCTCGATGATCGACGGCGTCGCGTTCGTGCAAATCTACGGCGCGCAAAAATACGCCCTCCGCGTCCAGCTCGACCCGCGCCTCCTCGCCGCGCGCGGCGTCACCCTCGACGAAGTCCGCGCCGCCCTCGCCGCCCACAACGTCAACCTCCCCACCGGCATCCTCGACGGCAACCAGCAGACGATGACCGTCGTCGCCTCGGGCCAGCTCAACTCCAGCGCCGAGTTCCGCGACATCGTCGTCGCCTACCGCAACGCGGCCCCCGTCCGCCTCGGCGAACTCGCCCGCGTCCTCGACGACGTGCAGGACAACCGCGTCGGCTACTGGTTCTACGACAAATCCGGCGGCAGCCGCGCCATCGGCCTCGGCGTCCAGCGCCAGCCCGGCACCAACACCATCGAGGTCGTCCGGAAAATCCGCGAACTCCTCCCCGCCCTCCGCGAGCAGATGCCCAAGTCCGTCACGATCGAGATCCTCATGGATAAGTCCGCCTCGATTAAGGAGTCCGTCGACGATGTGAAGTTCACGATGCTGCTCTCCATCGCGCTCGTGATCCTCGTGATCTTTTTGTTCCTGCGCTCGCTCACCGCGACCCTCATCCCCTCCGTCGCGATCCCGTTGGCGCTGCTCGGCACGTTTGTCGTGATGTATTTTTCCGGCTACACGCTCGACAACCTCTCGCTGCTCGCCCTCACGCTCTCGCTGGGCTTCGTCGTCGACGACGCCATCGTCATGCTCGAAAACATCGTCCGCTACCTCGAGCAGGGGCTCCCGGTGCGCGAGGCGGCGTTCAAGGGCGCCGGCGAGATCGGTTTCACGATCATGTCGATGACGCTGTCGCTCGTCGCCGTGTTTATCCCGGTGCTGTTCATGGGCGGCATCCTCGGCCGCCTCCTCCACGAGTTCGCCGTCACGATCACGGCCTCGATTCTCGTCTCGGGCGTCGTCTCGCTCACGCTCACGCCGATGCTGTGCAGCCGGTTCCTGAAACCGCACGGCGGCACCCGCGCCGCGCCGGCGCACGGCAAATTCTACCAGTGGACCGAGCGCGCCCTCGACGGCATGCGCGCCCTCTACGAACGCACGCTGCACGTCGCGATGCGCCACCGCCGCCTCACGCTCGGCACCGCCGGGCTCATGGTCGTGCTCACCGTCGTCGTGGGGCGCGTGTTGCCGACGGGCTTCATCCCGACGGACGACACGCGGCAGATTTTCGTCTTCACCGAGGGCGCGCAGGACGTGTCGTTCGCCGAGATGGTGAAACACCAGGAGGCCGCCGCCGCCATCGTCGCGAAGCACCCGCACGTCGAGGCGTTCATGTCCGCGCTCGGCGGCGGCCCGACCGTCTCCACGCTCAACCAGGGCCGCATCTTCATGCGCCTCACCCCGCGCGACCAACGCCCCTCCGCCTTCGAAATCGTCCAGGACCTCCGCAAGCAGTTCGCCGCGATTCCCGGCCTGCGCGCCTACCCGCAGGTGCTCCCGCCGATCCGCATCGGCGGCTCGCTCACCAAGGCCCAATACCAGTTCACCCTCTTCGGCACCGACCTGAAGGAACTCTACGCCGCCGCGCAAAACATGGAGCTCAAGATGCGCGGCCTCCCCGGCCTCCAGGACGTCAACTCCGACCTCCAAATCACCAACCCCCAGCTCCGCGTCGCCATCAAGCGCGACCGCGCCGCCGCCCTCGGCATCTCCCCGCAACAAATCGAGGACGCCCTCTACAACGCCTACGGCTCCCGCCAGGTCTCCACCCTCTACACGCCGACGAACCAGTATTACGTCATCATGGAAATGGCGCCCGAGTTTCAGAAAAACTCCGACGCCCTCGCGCTCCTCTCCCTCCGCACCAAGTCCGGCAAGGTCGTCCCCCTCGACGCCGTCGCCGAACTCCAACGCGAGATCGGTCCGCTCACCGTCAACCACCTCGGCCAGGTCCCCGCCGTCACGATCTCGTTCAACCTCAAGCTCGGCTACTCGCTCGGCCAGGCCTCCG
>JBEANZ010000276.1:0-3356 GCA_041165185.1 Verrucomicrobiota bacterium
CGACTTTCTCCGGCATGGTTTTGGAGAGATCGTTTTGCTCGGAGATATCTTTGCTCAGATCGAAGACGCCGATTTTTCCCTTTTCGCAGACGAGCTTCCAGTCACCGGAGCGCACGGCCCACCAGCCGTCCTCGCTGCCGGAACACCAAAACAGATTGCGCGGAGCCGGCGCGGTTTCGCCACGGAGGAGCGGGAGAATATTTTTTCCGTCGAGCGGTTTCTCGGTTGATCCGGCGAGGCCGGCGGCGGCAAGTGCGGTGGGCAAGATGTCGAGCGAGCTGACGACGGCCAGGCTCTCGCCGGCTTTCAGTTTCGCGGGCCAGCACACGAGGAACGGCACGCGGATGCCGCCTTCGTAGTCGGAGTGCTTGCCGGCACGCAGCGGGGTGTTGTTCGCGGTCTGCGCGAGCGGGCCGCCGTTGTCGCTGATGAAAAACAGGAGCGTGTTTTCCCAGAGGGCCTCGCGCTTTAGTTTTGCGACGACGTTGCCGATCGCGTCGTCCATGCGCTTGCCCATCGCGAGGAGCGTGTCGCGGTCTTTGTTGCCGGTGTTAAATTTTGCGATCTCGTCGGCGGGCGCTTGGAGCGGGGCGTGGACGGCGTTGAAGGCGAGGTAGAGGAAGAACGGTTTCGCCTTCTGGCGCTCGATGAACGCGACGGCTTCGTTGCCCCAGTGGTCGGTCAGGTAGCCGTCGAGTTTGACGGGCGTGGTGCCGCGGTAGATCGGATGGTCCGGGTCGTTGAAGTCGTAGTAATCGTGCGCGCCGCGACCGAGAAATCCGAAGACCTCGTCGAAGCCGCGCAGGGCCGGACTCCACTCGGGCGTTGGCCCGAGATGCCATTTGCCGATCTGGATCGAGGTGTAGCCGGCGGGTTTCAGGAACCGCGGAAATATTTGCTCCTTCATCGGCACGCCGGAGCCGGCTTCACCGGCGGTGTAAAGGCCGAGGCGCTGCTGGTAGCGGCCGGTCATGAGGCCTGTGCGCGTGGGCGAGCAGACGTGGCCGGTGACGTAGCCCTGGCGGCAAATCACGCTCTCCTTCGCGAGCCGATCGAGGTTGGGCGTGGTGACTTCCTTCGGGTGCTGTGGGTTGAAGAGCACATCGGCGTAGCCGAGATCGTCGGCGACGATGACGACGATGTTGGGCTGGCGGGACGCAGTGGCGGCGCGGGTCGTGACCGCGGTAGCGACGGCGAGCAGGAGGCAGAGGCAGGTGAGGCCCGGAGACTGGGCGCGGAAAAATGAACTCATGGGACACTGGGGAAGTGACTCTTGGGGCTGGGCGGAGGAAATGTCACGAGTTCCTGCGGCATGGACAACCATCGTGATGGGACGAAGCCGAGTCGGCTGTGGGCGTCGGGGGTCTCGCCGCCGGGAAGGTGGTGGATGAAGAGAAATTTGGGTTTCGCGGCGATGGTCTGGAGCGGGGTGCGAGCCAGTCGTATTGTTCGCGGCCAAGGGTGCGGCCCCAGTTGTCGACCGGACCATCGCGCCCGCCGCCGCGAGGGCACGTCGAATACCAGTAGGGATCGAGCGCGACCGTGCGCGGGCAGGCCGTTGGACTCGACGAACAACGTGTCGCCCACCGCGCGCCCGCGCACGGCCGGCGCGAATCGTCCAAACATTTCCATGAACGGTGTCGCCGACAGCCGGCCACCTCCGCCGCCGCCAACACCGACCAGTGCTCCAGTGACCGCGTGCCGCAGCAAGGCGACGCGCACCGGCGCAAACTCCCGCGCGAAGAGCCGCGCCTGCGCGTCGTGCGCCGCGTCGCCGATGACGTGGGCGCGGAGCGTGAGGGAGGCGCCGTAGAGCAACAAGGCGAGCAGGCGGCGCGAGCGGTTCATGGCCGGAGCGAAATCGCGCGCCCGCCGGAAGGCGAAGCGGTTTCTCGCCCGTTCCGTCGCGTGCTCGGTGCGTTCACATGGAGGAGACCGTTGGCGTTGAACTCTGTTGCGGCTTACGACTCACCGCGCGATCCCCGGTGTGACTCGTCGCGCACGACTGTTCTCAAGCCAGTTCTACCCAGGCCGAAACAACCCGTTCACATGTTCCGGCACGCACGTTTCTTCCTTCTCGTCGGCTGGCGCGTGGTTTCGGGCGTTGGCAACACGCGGACCGCGGCAGCGGCCCCGGGCTCGATCGAGGGCCGCGTGTTCGATCCCGGGCGCAGCGAGTTTCTCGAGAAGGCGCGCGTCACCATTGAGGGCATCGCGCAGGAGACGCCTACCGACTCCTCGGGGACGAAGAAACTTACGGCGCGCGCACGCCCGACTACGCACGCTTTCGCGCGCGCGAGGTCATCATCCGCTGTGGACCGTGGGAGTGAAGGGGACTGGGCAGCCCGGCCAGCGGCCGGGCCTACGATTACGGCACGACGTGCGCTTGCGGTGGCACGACCCTCACGTCGCGCCGAGGTCCTGGCGGGCGGCGGACTCGAGTTGGGCGAGGCCGGCGCAGACGATGGCTTCCGTCGGGCCCTCGATCAGCAGGCGGAGTTTCGGCTCGGTGCCCGACCAGCGCACCAGCACGCGGCCGTCGGCGCCGAGGGCGGTTTCCAGCGTGCCGATCGCGGCTGTGAGCGTGGGGAGCGTGTCGAGGGGACGTTTCTCGCGGGCGATTAGCGCGGCGGTGAGTTGTGGGAATTTTTTCAGACGTCGGCGCAACACCGAGAGCGGTTCGCCCGTGGCGAGCATGACTTCGATCACGCGGAGCGCGGCGACGAGGCCGTCGCCGGTCGGGGAGGTGTCGGCGCAGATGACGTGGCCGCTCGACTCGCCGCCGAGTTGCGCGCCCTCGGCGAGCATGCGCTCGATCACGTAGCGGTCGCCGACGTTGGTGCGGACGGTGCGGCCGCCGGCGGCGCGCACGGCGGCGTCGACGCCGAGGTTGCTCTGGATGGTGACGACGAGGGTGCGCTGCGCGAGGGCGTCGCGGGCGAGCGCGTGGGTGGCGAGGATCGTGAGGATTTCGTCGCCGTCGAGGATGCCGCCGAGCTCGTCGCACAACACGCAGCGATCGCCGTCGCCGTCGTGGGCGATGCCGAGGCGCGCGCCGGCGGCGAGGACGCGCGCGGCGAGGGCGGCGGGGTGTTCGCTGCCGACGTGGGCGTTGATGTTGGCGCCGTCGGGGGCGTCGCCGAGGGGGAAGAGTTCGGCGCCGAGGCCGAGGAGGGCGGCGGTGCTGGTGGCGCAGGTGGCACCGTGCGCAGTGTCGAGGGCGATGCGCCAGCCGGCGAGCGCGTTGGCGGGCAGCAGGGCGCGGGCGGCGACGACGTAGTCGTCGGCCATGCCGGCGAGGGCGGTGAGCGGCGCGGTCGCGGCGGGGACGGTGGCGGCGAGGGCGGCCTCGATGA
>JBEANZ010000277.1:0-5455 GCA_041165185.1 Verrucomicrobiota bacterium
ATTTTCTCGCCGTGATGTGGATGCAGCCGAACCACGCCGGCGCCTACTTTGCCGCCGCCGACTGCTACGCCAAGACGGGCCAGGCGGCGGCCGCGATTCAAGGCTACGAGCGCTACCTCCAGTTCGACCCGACGAGCGAGTGGGCGGCGAAAGCCCGCGCGGAAATCGCGCGCTTGCGGGCCAGTGGGCGCTGAATGCAGGACCTCACAGCATGATGCCGCAGTGGTAGGGCGCGACGATTTCGCGGGTGACTTCGAGCGTTAACGACTCGCCGTGGCGCTCGCGACGGATTCGGGCGCGGTGCCAGTGAAAGCCCGCCCATTTCCCGAAGGCCAACGCGGTCACCTCGGCGCCGTCCGGCCCGAGTGCGACGCGGGGCCGCAAGTCGAGTGCGCGCAGCGCCGCGCGCGCCGGCTCGCCGATCACGCGCCGGAAGTCCGGCCCGGGGTTTTCGTCGCCCGGGATTTTTTCGAGCAGCTCCTCAAGCCGCGCAGTCGAGACGACAAATTCGTCGTTGAGATATTGGGCATGCCAGCGGAGGTAGAATTTCGGCGCTTCGAGCGCGAACCACACGAGGTGCAGTGCTGCGTCCGGGTCGCCTTCAGCCAACTCGACGTGATCGAGAAACACGGGCCGGCTGAAAACCTCGGCCGTGTGCCGTTCCAGTTCGGCCCGCGTCGCGAGAGGGCGGGCGTCGGTGGGGCGCGTGTAGAGTCGCGGGGCGCCGCTGTTGCCGTGAAAATCGTAGAGGTAGTCGAGCGTCCAGCCGGCGGCCGGCGCCAGCCGATCAAACACCGCAAACCACCGGCTCGCCACGAATGCGTCGGGCCCCGTCGCTGGAGCGGGCGGATTCGGCCGCAGGAGCGTCGGCGGGATGGCGCGGCCGAGTCCCGCGCGCAGGGTGGCGAGCCGGGCGCAGACCCGCTCGCACTCGTCCGCCGGGATTGGGAGGGCGTTGCTCACGGGTCCGAAAAAAACAGGACTTCGCCCGTCGGTCACGCCCGGATCGGAGCGCGGTGAGGGCTTTCGCGGGCGAGGCGCGCTGGATGGCGGGGGGGCGCAGCGGCGCGAAAAAAAAGGCCCGCCGGGTTTGCGGCGGGCCTTGGGGGATTCTGGCGGGGACGCTTTTTCCCCGCGCGGCAGGGAACTGAGGCGGGACGCCTCAGCCACGACTCACTACCAGATGCCGCGCACGCCGAACTCGTAGATCGGGTCGCCGTATTCGGCGCGGTTCTGCGGGCGATACGGCGTCGACGTCACGATTGCGCGGCCGAACACGTTGCGCGCCTGGAAATACGGCGTGAGCTTGCGGTTGTGTTTGTAGTCCACCCGGAAGTCCACGAGCTCGCGGGGCGACTGGTAGAGGTATTCGAAGGCGTAGCGGTTCACCGGTTCGTTGCTGTAGCGCACGGTCTGGCGGTTCACGTTTTTCAGCACCTTCCCCGTGTAGTTCGAGGTGACGGTGAAGCCGAATTTCCCGACGCTGTAGTTCACGACGACGTTGAACGCCTTTTTCACGGCGGCGATTTCGAGGTTCTTGTTCACCGTGTTGAGGAGCGCGGCGTTGAGGTTCGGATCGGTGAGGCTGTTGTTGAGCGTGCGGCTCGTTTTGATGGGATCGACGCTGAGGAAGGTGGCGTTCATCTGGAGGCCGAGGGTGTTGAAGGGCTTCGGGAGGAAGGCGAAGCGCTGCGCGTAGCTGAGCTCGATGCCGTTGTAGTTGCCGGTGTCGGGGATGTTGAACTTGTAGCTGGCGTCGTATTGGTCGAAGGAGCTGTTGAGCTGGCTCTGCGCGACGCCGAGCGCGGCGGCCGTGGCGGCGTCGAGCGTCTGCGTGGCGTCGACGATCGAGTTCTTAAAGGTCTTGCGGAAGAGCGAGGCGGAGAGGAGGCCGCCCTGGCCGAAGAAGTATTCGACGCTGGCGTCGTAGTTCGTGACGGAGAAGGCCTCGAGGCCGGGGTTGAAAACGGCGACGCGGCCGCGCGCAGTCGAGGTGGGATCGGTGATGACGGGGAGTCCGGGGGTGAGGTCGCTGTAGTCGGGGAGGCCGATGGACTTCGCCGCGCCGAAGCGGAGCTGGAGGTTGCGGGTGAGGTTGTATTTCAGGTTGAGCGAGGGGAACCAGCTCTTGTCCTCGAACTTGCCGGTGAGGATGCGGGGGAGCGTCGAGAGGCGGTTTTCGATGTCGACGGTGCGGTCTTCGTGGCGCGCGCCGGCGACGATGAGGAAATCGGTGAACGGTTTCACATCGAAGCGGACGTAGGCGGAGGTGGTCTGCTCGTCGAAGCGGGACAGGAGGTCGTTGGCGGGCGTGTAGGGGAGGTAGTTGGCGCCGCCGAGCTGGGTGAACGCGGTGTAAACGCTGGGGAAGTTGTAGGCGGGGAGGCCGTAGCCGATGCCGTGGTTGGAGAAGCCCTGATCGACGAGCGCGACGAGCGCGGGGCCGGTGATTGCGGAGGCGCCGCCGAAGCCGGTGGCGGCGGTGGTGCCGGTGCGGTTGTAAACGCGGTTGTCGATGTTGCGCGTGGTGGTGTCGGTGCGCGCGCCGATTTTCACGGTGGCGGGGAGCGTGCCGAGCGGGGTTTTGAAGTCGAGGGAGGCGCCGTTTTTGGTGTCCACGCCGGTCTGCGGGCGGCTGCGGATTTGCGTCATGCTGAATTTCGAGACGTCGCGGAGATCGACGACGGCGCCGCTGTTGTCGGTGAGGACGTAGGTGGGGGCGACTTCGCCGAGGTTGGTGAACTTCACGGTGAGGCCGGTGCGCGTCATCGTGGCGTCGGAGAACCACGAGCGGGAGGTGTCGCGGTATTTGCTGTAGGCCTGGCTCCAGTAGGTGCTGCCGTCGAGTTTCGAACCGCCCGCGAACGAGTGCGCGAGGCTGGCGCCGGTGCTCCAGGTGACGCCGGCCTTGGAACGGTTGATCGTCTGGATGGCGGCGCTGCCGCCGCCGGTCGGGCCGGTGAAGGTGTTACCGGAGTAGCCGAGCGCGGAGGTGGTGCTGTTGGCGGGCAGCGCGCCGGGCGTGATGGTGACGACGCGATCCGTGAAGAGGAGGTCGTAGTAGTTCCACTGGCCGTTGACGGAGAGCTTGGTGCGCTCGGCGAGGCGGTAGTCGACCTGGCCGGAGAGGGACTGGCGGCGGGTGTTTTTCTGCTCGTTCTGGAGATTCCAGTTGTTGATGCCGGGCTGGTCGGGGTTACCGCCGCTGGCGGGGTTGTATTGGTAGGAGTAGGAGGAGCGGGGGTAGTTGTTGAAGAGCTGGGAGTTTTTGTAGGCGAGGTTGTAGCCGAGATTTTCGGTGAGGCGGGAGGCGTAGTTGAGATCGATGCCGGGGAGAATTTTGCGGGTCTGCTCCTGGCCCCAGCCCTCGGATTTGCGGAGGTAGAAATCGCTGGCGGTCGCCTGGAGGTAGGTGCGGTAGGTGAACAGGCTGCCCTGGCGATCGAAGGCGCTTTTCGTGACGAGGTTGATCGCGCCGCCGGTGCTGGTGGCCTGCATCTCGGGGGTGAGGGTCTTGAAGACCTCGACGCTCTCGACGTTGTTGATGGCGACCTGCTCGAACTCGAAGCGGCGGTTGGCGTTGCCGGAGGTGGCGCTGGCGATGGGGTTGCCGTTCATGGTGACGTTGGTGAACGCGGTGTTCATGCCGCGCAGGGTGGCGGCGCGGGCGTCGTTGGCGTTGTAGTCGATGCCGACGCCGGGGAGGAACTTGAGGTATTCGGCGGCGTTGCCCTCGGCGATGTCGCCGTATTGGTCGCCGGCGGCGACGACCTTGATCTGGTCGGAGGCCTTCTGCATGGCGATGGCCTGCGCCATGCCCTCCTTGGTGCCGGCGACGCGGAACTCGGCGAGCGAAACGACTTCGCTGCCGCCGAGGCGCACGGCGACGTTCGCGGCGGCGCCGGTCGAAACGGTGACGGCGGTGGTCTTCGCATCGAGGCCGGGATAGGTAACGGTGACGTTGTGCGGACCGGCGGGGACGCCGGTGAGCGTGAACGAGCCGTCGCGCGCGCTCGTGCTGCGCACGCCGGTGCCATCGACGGAGATTTCGGCGCCCTCGAGGTATTTGCCGGTGGCGGCATCGACGACGGAGCCAGCAACGGTGCCGCCGGCGGATTGGGCGCGGGCGGCGGGAACAAACGCAGCGAGCGCGGCGACGAGGCCGAGCGCGAGCCAGGCGCGGAGGCCACGGAAGGCGCGCGCGGGATTTTCGGACGGGGTGAGGTTAGTCATGGGTTTGGTTGGGTCGGTGAAAGTCAGCGGACCGCCGCAGACGCGAGGGTGGCGCGTGGAGGCGGGCGGCAAGCGGCGATAACTCCCCGGGGGCCGCGCGCAGCGTCAACGCCAATGTGCGCACCCCGGGCCGCCGCGCCCGCCGGAGCGTCCGGCGCGGGACCGCAACGATGCGGTGGCGTGGGCGCCGCGGCGCGAAGCGGATGCTCCCGGCGGCGCGCGCGCGCCAGTCCGCGCGACACTCCCCGCCCGCCGCTGCGTGCACGCTACTCCCCGCCCGCCGCCCTGCGCGCCGCTACGTCTCGGCTACTTCGTGGCCTTGTCCCAATCGTGCGCCTTGGCGATCTGATCGAGCGCGAGCTTCGGCGCGTAGTTGGCGGCGACGATTTCGAATTTCGCGAGATACTGCAGCGCGCGGCGGACGGACTTCGCCTCGTTTTGTTTTTTCTCAAACGCCGCCGGCGGCAGCGCGCCGAGCTCGGCCACGTAGGCGGCGGCGAGCGAGGCGACTTTCGCCGCCGTCGCGGGCTCGTTTTCGTAGACGAGCGATTCCGCGAGGCGCAGCAGCTGCGCGGGGCCGGTGAGTTTCGCGGCGTCGGTGCGCACGTCGGCGGCGATGGCGCGGCGCTTCGCGAGCGCGGCCTCGGCGGTGAGCGCACCGTCGGTGCCGCCCTCGACGGAGCGCGGCGGGAGCGGGCGATACCAGATATTGCGGAAGCGGACCGGGTTGCCGTGGTCCTGGAGTTTCAACGGCCCTTGCTCGGGAAACGGACCGGCCTTCGAGCGCCGCAGGTGCCCGCCCGGCCCCTCGATTGGGGTGTGGTCCTGCACGAGCACGCCGTTGCAGAAGACGGTGACGTAACCCGGATCGACGACCTGCGTGCCGCGATAAACCGGGCGGCGGAAAACAATGTCGTAAACCTGAAACTCGCCCGGCGGGCGCAGGGCGTTGGCGAAGGGCGGGTTGATGCCGTAAACGGAGGCCGCGAAACCGTCGGCGTAGGTGGGGTTGTCGTAGTTGTCGAGGACCTGGACCTCGAGCAGGCCCATGAGAAACACGCCGCTGTTGCCGCGGCCCTGGCTGTCGCCCTGCACCTTCAGCGGCGCGGCCCACTCGACGTGAAGCTGGCAGTCGCCGAACTGCGCCTTGGTGCGCACGTAGCCCGAACGCGGCACGCACTCGAGCGCGCCATCCCGCACGATCCATTTCGTCGGCGAGGAG